>JAUVLE010000222.1 GCA_030595905.1 Candidatus Cloacimonadota bacterium
ATATTAATTACTGCATATTGTATTCCAATTTTGGAAATATTTCTTATCTGTCAAAGTAAATGTTTCCCGACATTAATCAAAAATAGTCTCGACTATTTTTGGTTATAACCAAGAATTGTTTGGACTATTTTAGGGATTAGATCATTTGTAATAGAATCTCAAACAGGATTGTTCGAGTTACAAATACTCATTCCCAATTCTTGAAATTATGAACGGTGTTTTCCCACTCGCTTTTTTCTCTAATTGAGATACGAATTTGAAGTTAAGCTCGATGTTATTTCCCAATCTCTTTTTTAATCCCTTTTCAAGAGCGATCCTGGAACTTTCATTAAAAGAATCATCAATTACAAGATTGATATCGATCCGGTCAGTTGAATTTTGGATGCATTGAGAGCAGATCACTCCTTTTGCATTGTCTATCGAATGTGACATAACCGATCCC
Source organism: Candidatus Cloacimonadota bacterium (assembly GCA_030595905.1). GTDB lineage: Bacteria > Cloacimonadota > Cloacimonadia > Cloacimonadales > TCS61 > JACNIV01. Next base: position 443 of record JAUVLE010000222.1, read on the forward strand.
AGAAGTCTGCCGTCCGACGTTTCGATATAGTCACATTGTTTTCCGACGATCTCTTTAACTATCCGGAAATTTCTTCCACATTCACATTTCTTAGAAACATTATCAAGAACGATGTTATCTCCAATTTCATAACGGATAAGCGGCATTGCATAATTGTAGAAACTTGTTCCCACCAGCTTCCCTTCTTCCAATACTTCATGAAAGGCAAAATCTTCTATCAGATGCAGATTCCCGTGTTCACATTCGGAGATCATGGCAGCGCATTCGTGCAGGGAAAAAAAGTCGAAAACTTTGCAGTTGTATGCTTTTTCCAAAAATTCTCGTTTCTTTTTGGAAAGAGTTTCGCCATAAGTAACGATTGAACGGGGTGAGTGAATTTCAATTCCTTCTTCCTCTGCAAAACGACGCAGCATAAGAATATCAAATGGAAATCCCATGAAAAATTCGGGTTTGAAACGGTTTATTTCTTTGATCGCTTTTATTGCGGAACTCTTCTTCAACTTGTTAGAATCAAAGCGAAGAATGTTATAAAATCTGTTGTATTTGTAATCGTGATCCTGGAAGTAATAACTCTGCAGGCTGAACGTCTTTTTTCCCAGTTTATAACCTGCCCATTTGTAGCTTCGCAGAAGTGCTGCTATTTTATTTGCCTGCACATTGTCATCCAAGACAAAATGCAGTGGAGTACCCGTGGAACCACTTGTGGAATCCCAGGTTATACCAAACTTTCCGGCATTATCAGCAAGAAGTTCTTTCTGCTGAGTTCGAACAACTTCTTTATCTAAAGTCGGAATTTTATCCATATCCACACGACCACGGAATCCCTCAATATTGAAACCGGTTTTTTTGAACAGCTTGCGATAGTAGGGAACATTTCTGCCAGCATGACAGATCAATTTTTTCAATTGCTCATCCTGAAAATATTCAATTTGAGATTTTGTCCGGAATTGGCTTCTTTTGTAGAATCTGTATCTTTTCAGTACTTTGAAAGGGATCTGAAATATTGATTTCTCCAATTATGCTCCTGCTGGTTTTTTTAACTCATCCTGCTGTCCTTCTCTTTGGCAAAAAGAAGGAACATGAGAGAAGCAGGAAGGATTACATACGCACGGCAAAATCATATCACTCTCAAGAGGAGATTTTGTTCCGATCCAATCGGGGATTCATTTTTTTTCACAGATTCCCGCTTTTGCGGGAATGACAATAGAGAAACATCATAAACCTGTCATTCCCGATCCAATCGGGAATCTATTTTATTGATTTTCATATTTTCCCATTCTTTAATTAGTTTATCCCGTTCGATTATTTTCTTTGCAGTTCGCACCATTGGTGGTCCTATAAAAGTTCCATTGATTATTGCTACACGTCTATTATTTTTCTTTGCTTCTTCTGTTAAACGAAGCATTTCTCTGGCTTCCTCGACTTCTTTTTGAGTGTGAGTAAAATATTTATGAGCAAGTTCTATCTCTTTGGGATGAAGCAAAAGCATTCCTTCAAAACCGAGTGTCCGGGCAAGTTTGAGGTTGTTTTCCAGATCGACAAGGTCGTGAACATTTACATGCAGTGTATCGATCGGAATTATACCGGAAGCCCTGGCAGCCATTACAGTGAGAGCGCGTGGTACAAGCAGGCTTTTTCCCTCTTTATCGTGTATTCCCCGGATGTCGGCACAGAAATCTTCACTGCCGTAAGCAACTGCGATTATTCTCTCTGACGCTCTACATATCTCTTCTGCATGTAGAACGGCGGAAGCTGTCTCGATGAGAGGGATTATCTTGAATTTTCCTTTTGTAAATCCTTTTTCTGCTTCATATTTTTCCAGCAAGTTCTCAAAGAAAATCATATCATCTTTTCCATAGGATTTCGGGAAAACAAAACCAGTTACTTCTTTTAACATTAAATCGGAAACGTCCTTTTCCAGGAATCCACTGTCTCTATCATTTAAACGGATGAAAATGTGGAATTTGTTGAAAATCCCGGCAGCAATCTTTTTTTTGATCGTGTCTCTTGCTTCTTGTTTTGATTTATCGATCACAGAATCTTCCATGTCCAGGATAAGTGCATCTGCATTGCTTCGGGAAGCGCTTTCAAGAAGTTTGTTATTATTTCCGGGAACGAACATCATACTGCGAAGAATATACTGTTTCATTTCTTTCCTCTTTTCGGGATCAATATGTGCCTTCTTAAGGTGAGCACTTTTTTATTATTCTGATTATAAGCTCTTGTTTCCACGTAAACGATTCCTCTATCCGGTTTAGTTCTTGATTCTTTTACTTCCAGGATTTCGGTTTCTGCATGAAGTGTATCATCGAGAAATACCGGTGCATCGTGAATAATTTTTTCATAATCCAGGTTGGCAATTGCTTTCCCGCTGATATCGGGAACGCTAATACCCACTGCAAGACCTGCAACAAAAGTGCCTACTACCACCCTTTTGCCAAAAGAAGTCGATCTTGCGTAAACAGGGTCGAGATGAAGCGGGTGGCTATTCATTGTGAGTGTACAAAAAAGATCGTTATCCTCTTCGGTTATGGTTTTTTCTGCATGATGTTTATAAACATCACCAATCCTGAAATCTTCCAGGTATTTTCCGAAATTGTTACTTTCTTTATACAACATGCTTAACTCCAGACACAATATTTGTTCCAAACAAAAGAAAAATATATAAAAGTATTTAACAAGTTTTTTATGATTTTATTGGAAATTTAAGTAGTCGTAATCGATAGAACTCCCGTCGGGTTACTATTTTTCACACAGTCTGAAACATTTTGTAACCAGCAGGAGATTGCCAGCTTGATCCAAATTTATTTTCTCAAATAATCAATCCATGCATCGAAACCTTCTCCTGTTTTTGCAGAAAGTTCGATTACTTTCATTTGCGGATTTACATTTTTGATATTTTCTTTGATCTTTTCTAGATTGATATCGAGATAGGGAAGAAGGTCGGTTTTGGAAATAATGCAAAGCTGTGAATTCCTGAAAGCGAGTGGGTATTTGAGTGGTTTATCTTCGCCTTCCGTAACGCTGAGAACCACTGCATTGATATGCGCACCTACATCAAATTCTGCGGGGCAGACCAGGTTGCCGATATTTTCTACGAAAAGAATTTCGATCCCTGAAAGGTCTATCTCTTCTATTGCAGATTTTATCCAGCCGGATTCCAGGTGGCAATCTCCACCAAAAGGACCTGTATTTATCTGGTAGCTGCGAATTCCTGCTTTTGTGACTCTTTCTGCATCAAGTGTGGTTTGAATATCGCCTTCGATAACGAAGATGTTCTTCCCGTATTTCTCTGCGGTTTTTTCCAGAAGAGTAGTCTTTCCCGAACCGGGAGAGCTCATCAGGTTGATATATAATATTCCTTTTTCTTTTAAATTCTCGCGTAATTCATCTGCGATCCTGTCATTGATATTCAATATTTTTTTCATTACTTTAATTTCTTTTGTATCCATCTATTTCTCCTTTTATTTAGCCACTAAGGGCGCTAAGTTTCACTAATATTTTTTTTACCACCCCAGTTAGTCAACGGGGCAAAGCAAAGACACTAAGACACAAATAATGTGTCAATTTTCTTTTACCACCACGATCTCAAAACAGTTATCATGATCAAGATGAATATGCTGGGAAGAAATTATGTATTTATGATAATCGTGCTGGATATTGGTAAGATTATTAACCAGATCACGCTGGTGATGATCAAAAACCATGATGATGGCACCGGCAACTTCTTTATCTTCCGCCCATTCCTGCTTGATGAGTTTATCTCTTATGAGGTCTGCAATGGCATTGGAACGGTTGGTATAATTTTCTTTTTTGATGTGTTTATCGAATTTGTGCAGAAGCTCTTTTTCCAGCGAAACACCAAACCTTATCAATTCCGACATTTATTTTCCTTCGTGTTACGAATGGCAGGAAAGTGTTACGAGGATTGAGTGTCAACGAAAAAAATTAGCCACTAAGAACACGAAGGAAACACGAAGGGGATGGTTTATTTTTGTTTCTTACCGTTGGTTCAATCCGGCAGTTGCAGGATGAACATAAACATTTAGTTCAGGTTGCAAACCAACCATAGGCAGGTAAACCAAAACCGGCAGATTGAGTATCAATTATAATT
>JAUVLE010000281.1 GCA_030595905.1 Candidatus Cloacimonadota bacterium
AACCTATCTTCCCGCTTTATTTTGATGTCTATTTTACCGCATCCTCCATGAACAACAGCGTTTTCGACAACGTTATCAATTATGGAATTCAATGATTCATCAGCAAGTATCATACATCTTCCTGAAATATTAAAATCAATAGATGAATAATTTTTTCGACTTTCATTTATAATCTTTTTTAAATCACATATTTTCAAATTTTTATTTGTGAAAATGTATGTTTCAAGGCTTTTCATTCTATCGATCAGCTCGATGCTGCTATTGGTATGTTTAATTATTTCTTCCAAAAGCTCCTTTTTGTTTGTTTTCTTATATAACCTCAGAGCACTTGTTATTACTGCCAGTTTATTCGTCAGATCATGCCGCAGGATCGTATTAATTAATTTCAGATGTCCTCGATGAGCTTCCAAATCTTTATTTACTTCTATGAGTTCTAATGTCCTTTTTTTCACCTCATTTTCAAGTTCATTTTTCCTGGTTTCTATTCTCCTGATACGCCATTTATAAATAGCAAATACAGTTCCCAGAAAAGAAAAGAAAAGCAATATTTTGAACCATAAAGTAGCCCAGAATGGAGGGATAATTGTAATATTTATAGAAGCTCCTTCTTCATTCCAAACTTCATCATTATTAGATCCTATCACTTTAAAGATATATTTCCCCGGTGTTAAATTTGCAAACGGAGCGAACCGTTGATCGGCATCCGCATATATCCATTCTTCATTAAATCCTTCCATTTTGTAGGCATATTTATTTTTCTCGGGAGATACAAAATCCAGAGCAGTAAATTCAAAAGAAAATACATAATCTTTGTATATAAAAAAAAGAAGAACTTATTACTGTCAATAATTATCAAGCAATAAGTTCGTTTTTTCCATACTTACAATAAACCTCGTACAAGAAGATGGGAGTTCACATCCTCAAAATATTATTCAATATCAATCTATTAAATCCGTGTTTATCCGTGAGCTTTTAAAAATAAGCAAGAAGAATTCAACTACGCCGCAACAGGCGTAAGGATTCTGCGGGGAGAGGGGTTCTCATCCAAATAATTAAAATCTACATCCGTGAAGATCGGTGAAAATCCGTGAGCTATAAAAATGGCACGCCCGTAGGGATTCGAACCCCAAACCTTCTGATCCGTAGTCAGATGCTCTATCCAATTGAGCCACGGGCGCACTTCTGTGTTAAAACAAATCTACAACTTCTGGTGTCAAGATTAAATTTACACATTTTATTTTTACTTTGGCCTTTTTTAAAAAAGGATTTTAATAAAAAAACTCAAAATGAAATTTCAAAGTTGTTGACATTAAAATAATAATTAAATTTTTATATATCAGAATAAAAAAAGAGTTAATAATGAAGTCCAAAGAATATTTTTAAGTTCGATAAATATTGTTTATTAAAAAAAATTAAGCTCCTTGATTAATAAAAGAATAATATTTTTTTTTATAAGATTAAGGTATTATGAAACTATTCTTTAGTTCTGATTTTGCAGGTTAAAAAATAAAGAACTGATTTTTTTGGAGAATTTAATGAGATATTTTTCTTTGATCCTTTTATTGATATTAATATCTTCTTTTTTGTATGCAGATTTACTCCCACCATATGTTAATCCTTTATATCCGCTTGCCGGTGCTACAGGAATTCCTGTGGATACGGATGTAACTTTTCATATATATGACGATGTGGACGGAGTCGATATCAATTCTGTGATTGTTAATATAAATGGTATAAATTATACAATTAGCGACGAATTCTTCTTTTACAGTGGTACTACTTATGATTATATAGTCACAATAAATCCACCAATGGATTTCCAATTCGGACAAACCGTAAATATTCAGATCGACGCCTATGATCTGGCAACACCTCCAAATACAATGACAACATACAGCTACTCTTTCGAATGTATCGATGATATGCAGCCTCCGTATGTGGGAGCATTAGACCCAGAACAAGACGCAACCGGCGTTCCTGTCGATACCGATATAGAATTTCATATTTATGATAGTGGCATTGGAGTTAATCTGAATTCGGTAGTTGTAGAAATCCAGGGAATAACCTATACTCATAATAGTGGTAATTTCACGTATTCCGGAAATGCAAATAATTATTTTATTATAATTGATGTTCCGGTTAATTTCGAGCTTGGAGAAATAGTAACTGTCCTTATTGATGGAGCAGATTTGAACGGACTGGCAATGAGCACATTCGAGTATTCTTTCCAGATAATAGAAGATGTTTCACCGCCATATACGGGAGAGTGGTTCCCTGAACCCGGTTCAACAGGCATTCCCGTTGAAACGGATATTTCTTTTAATATTTATGATGCTATCGAAGGAGTAAATATCAATTCCGTGGAAGTAGAAATTCAGGGAATTATGTACACTCATATTAATACGACTTTCAGTTATGTTCAGATACCTTATGGTTACACGATCACGATAGATCCTTCCTATAATTTTGATTATGGCGAAGTGGTTTATGTTTCTATCGATGCAGTCGATCTCTCTCAACCACCAAACCAAATGTCAACTTTCACTTATAATTTCCAATGTATAATCGATGAATATCCTCCATATACCGGTAATTATGATCCTATGCCGGGGCAGCAGAATGTACCGATAAATACAAATATTTTATTCCACGTTTATGATGATGATCTTGGAGTGGATATCAATACACTGATAGTTGACGTGGATGGAGAAGTATATTCCACAGCAAATGGAAATTTGGCTTATGCCGGAAATGTGAATGATTACAGTATTAACATTAATCCTGCTCAGAATTTTAATTTTGGGGAAATTGTCACGGTGCAGATTGAAGTCTCTGACCTTGCCGTTCCGGCAAATACATTAACTAATTTCTCCTACCTGTTTCAATGTATAGATGATGATGGCTATCCTTATGTGGGTGAATTTGATCCTGAACCATATTCTACGGATAACCCCACAGATTGTAATATTACATTTCATATTTATGATGACGGTTATGGAGTTGATATAAATTCTGTTGTTGTAAATATCGAAGGAATCGAATATTCATTGAGCAATGGCAACATTTTCCACAGCGGCAATATTAATG
>JAUVLE010000041.1 GCA_030595905.1 Candidatus Cloacimonadota bacterium
CTTGGGAACAACTACTTTTTCTTCTGTCTTTGGATTTCTTCCGATACGCTCTTTACGAACTTTCAATTTGAAAGTTCCAAATCCTCTGATCTCAATGTGCCTACCACCTTTCATGGCATCCTTAACTGCTTCCAGAAAAGCATCAACGGAAAGAGCTACATCTTTACGGATAATACCTGTTTCGTCCGAAACATTTTTTACTAAATCTGCTTTTGTCATAATTTATTTCTCCTTCTTTATTTACTAACGCTATTCCTTCTTTAAAAGGAGCGATTATCTGTCAAGTACTTTTTCCGTAACTTAAAGAAAATAGATATGTTACGTTTAATAACAATAAAACATCAGAAAATTATCTTCCGGATAGTAAGCATAATTCTGTCATCTCCGACTGTGATCGGAGATCTGTTCCCGTCTTCGCAAGGCTTCAGTCTTCTCCGGCAGTTGCCGGATATGCCCAGACAAAACACCGTGACCAGTTAAGGTTATAGATTCCCGATCCCAGATATACATCGGGACATGTTGCCCGGGATTTATCCTCTTTAGGAGGAATGACAATACTGAAAGGACAACTCAAGACACACATTGTATCTATACTAAATTCTAACCACTGATTTTTAATCGGTGGAATCAGCACGTAACCAATCGACGGAAACAGAAAAAAGACCAATCAAACATAGGTTCCCACTTCCGTTAAATTTCCAAAGGCAACGAACTCACCAGAGGTAACTAAAAAAGTCGAACGCTGTTCGCAAGATTTCAGAAAAATATATTTCACTCTTACAGAGTTATTATTTTCGTTTCATCTCTCTTTACAGGCGTTTACACACCTGCTTACAAATATTCCACAGCTCTGCTGTTTATAAGGTATTTTATAATCCGACTCGGGTTATCATAAAGAAACAAACAAGATTGCCAGCTATATCTGATTTAGAACCAGTTATTTATTGACAGTAAGAAAGTCATTTTTTATTTGGATGAGTCTAAATATGCGTTAATAAAAGGAAAATTTCTTTATGGAAAAAGTTAAGTTTGCACTTATCGGATGTGGAAGGATATCTTCCAATCATTTCGATGCAATACAAAAAATTAAAAATGCAGAAATGGTTGCATGTGCCGACATTATTGAAAACAAAGCCAGAGAAGCTTCAGAAAAGTATCAGATCAGATCATATTACAAAAACTACAAAAAGATGCTCGATAACGAAAAACTCGATGCTGTATTGATCTGCACTCCAAGCGGGATGCATCCTCTAATGGGAATTGAAGCTGCAAAGCGTAAAATAAATGTTATTACAGAAAAACCTATGTCCATCGATCTTCATTCTGCAGATCAGCTTGTGAAAGCTTGCGACGAGAATGAGGTCGAGTTGTTCGTTGTAAAACAGAACCGTCTAAATCCTTCTATTCAATTACTGAAGAAGGCCATAGACAAAGGCAGATTCGGCAGACTTTTCAGTGCAAATGCAACAGTTCGCTGGACACGTCCGCAAAGTTATTATGATATGTCAAAATGGCGTGGAACATGGGAATTCGATGGTGGTGCTTTTTTAAATCAGGCTTCTCATTATTTTGATCTCATTCAATGGTTAATGGGACCTGTAGAATCCGTAATGGCTTTTACTGCTACCTTAAATCATGAAATTGAAACCGAAGATCAGGGAGCAGGTATTATTCATTTCCGAAATGGGGCTATCGGAGTCGTTGAAGTTTCCATGAATACTTTCCCGAAAAATTATGAAGGTTCGATCACGATCATGGGAGAGAATGGAACAGTTAAGATTGGTGGAGTTGCTGTAAATACAATAGATCACTGGGAATTCAAAGACTATGATGATGATGATAAACTGATAGAATCCGCTTCAACCAATCCAACCAATATCTATGGTTTTGGTCATTTGGGTTATCTTAAAAATGTAGTCGATGCACTTTGCGGAAAAACAGATGCATTGACCGATGGAAGAGCAGGACGTAAATCCCTGGAATTGATAATTGCCATGTATGAATCTGCGAAAACGGGCAAGAAGATTGCTCTTCCACTAAAATATTGATCTAAGAGGTTAATTGTGTTGATTCAAGAATATTTTAAGACAAGGTCTGACATCCTGGAAAAGGCACTGGCAGAATATCTTATACCTTCCGATGAAATCTCTTCACAATTACATGAAGCAATGAAATACAGTGTTTTCAGCGGTGGTAAAAGGCTTCGTCCTATCCTGTTTTTTGCCACATATGAAATGCTATTGGGAAGAAAGAATATAAACCGTCTCGAAAGGCTGTTACCTGCTGCATGTGCTCTTGAACTGGTTCATACAGCTTCCCTGGTTCATGATGATCTGCCGAGTGTTGATAATTCGGAAGAACGAAGAGGAATACCAAGCTGCCATGTTAAATTCGGTGAAGCTACCGCTATTCTGGCAGGTGATGCCCTTATTACAAAAGCTATTGAAATTCTCACCGAAATAAAAAATCCACGTATTTCCCTGGATTGCATTAGAATTTTAACCAGAGCAATGTCCACCCGTGGAATGATCGGAGGTCAGGCAGTAGATATTTTATCTGCAAAGAAGAAAATAAACATAAACACACTGCGTTATATCCATCTAAAGAAAACCGGTGCACTTCTTCAGGCAGCAATGGAATTAGCATGTGTGATTTATGATGCGGAAGAAAACGTAGCAATAACCTTAGGTAATTTTGCTCTTAATCTGGGACTGGCATATCAAGTGGTTGACGATATCCTGGATGAAGTAGGAAGTTTTGACGTTTTGGGAAAAGAACCCGGTCAGGATTCCAGAAATTATAAAGCAACATATCCTTCTCTGATCGGTTTGGAAAAATCTAAAAAGACAGCGGAAAAACTTCTGAGAGATTCATATAACCTGATAAAATATATGAAAAATAATGATATCCTGATCGAATTTGTCAATATGGTAAAAGACCGTCTTCCATAAGATTTGTATGTTATATTTAAAGATAATCCGACCTTTCAATTGCCTGTTCGTATCCGTATCTGTTCTTTTCGGTGCATATTTCAATTCTGATTCCAATCACATAGTTTCTACTATATTTGCAGTAATATCTGCAACTTTGATAGCTGGCGGAGGATACGTTATAAATGATTTTTTCGATATTAAGATCGATATGATCAACAAACCCGAACGGATACTTCCTGCCGGAAAGATCAAACCTAGAACTGCATATCTTTTTGCATTATATCTTTTTCTTTCCGGAATTGTTTTCAGCTTTTTTACACAAAATATTTATTGCATTATTATAGCCATCGTGAACAGCTTGGTCCTTTTCTTCTATGCCAAAGTTCTTAAAAAGACCCTGTTAGTTGGAAATATAGCGGTTGCCTATGCTGCCTGCAGCACTTTTATATATGGCGGATTAAGTAATAGTAATTTGAAAAATGGTCTGATCGCTGCCGGTTTTGCATTCCTTTACACCCTGATACGTGAGTTTGTCAAAGACGGTGAAGATATTGAAGGTGATATCAAACATGGAGCTAAAACTCTTGCAATTAAAGTTGGGAAAAAAAACCTGGTTTATATCTCAATCCTGCCAGCTTTTATTATGATCATTTATTCTTTCTATCTACTTTTTTCCGAACTAATTTATTTTAAAACTTTCCTGATGTTCAATATATTTATCTCATTACCTTTGATCTTATTTATTTTTTATCTTCTTATGAAAGGAGATAAACAGGATTTTTCGAAAATATCACTATTTATGAAAGTCGATATGGTGTTATTATTAATTATTATATGGATTGGAAGATTATGAAAATTTATAATAAGTTATTGAAAATGGCAAAGAGCCGGGCAAATTATTTTTGCCTGATAGACCCCGATAAATTAGATGCCGAGCAAGCTGTCTTTTTTGCTCGAACCTGCGAAGAAAACGGTGCTGACGGACTTTTGGTCGGTGGAAGTATAATGCTGAATAATTCATTTGAAACAAACTTGAAACTCATAAAAGAGAAAGTAAATATCCCGGTTCTTATCTTTCCTGGAATTTTTAATTTCGTTTCACCTCATGCTGATGCATTATTGTTTCTCAGTGTTATTACCAGCCGCAACCCACAGATGCTCATAGGTGAACAGGTTCGTGCAGCTCCTCAAATCAAGCAATAAGGATTGGAAGCGATCGGAACAGCTTATATGCTGATAGAATCCGGGAATAATACATCCGTTCTTTATATGAGCGGAAGCTTTCCTATTCCGAGGTTAAAGAATGATATCGCCGTTGCTCATGCGCTTGCAGGTCAATATCTCGGTATGAAAATAATTTACATGGATGCGGGAAGCGGTGCAAAATATCCGGTTAGCGATGAAATGATCTCTGCTATCAGAGAAAACGTTTCCTTGCCGATCATTCTTGGTGGAGGAATAAAAACTCCCGAGATCGCTGCAAAAAAAGCAAAAGCAGGAGCCGATTTCATCGTTACGGGAAACGTTCTTGAAGATGATCTCGATCCAAAACTTATAAAGGAATTTGCAAAAGCAATTCACAGTATAAAAAGAAAATGATAGATATCCATACACATATTTTACCAGCTTGTGATGATGGTTCACCGAATGTTGAAACATCAATTGTATTTATAAAAAAAATGATCGATGCAGGAGTAACGAGCATCGTTCTGACGCCGCATTTCATTCGAAATTCATATCACAATACTTCGGATATAATTGAAAGCAAGTTCGAACTATTACAAAAAGCAGTTAAAGCCGAAAATATCGATATCGATCTTTATACTGGCCCAGAAGTTTACCTGGACATATATTCAAAAGATACTATTATATCCGAAAATTTTACAATAAATAATACTAAATATGTTCTGGTCGAAACCAATTTGACCGGCTTCCCGAATAATCTTTTTGAAATATTATATGAATTAGTTAATAATGGTTTATATCCAATATTAGCTCATCCGGAACGATACAGCAATATTATCAATGATCCGGGAAGTGCAGAAGAACTCATTTATAAAAATATTTACTTTCAGGTCAACGCCGGAAGTATCCTTGGGCATTATGGAAAAAAAATTCAGAAAGCAGCATGGTTTCTGATAGAAAATGGACTTGTTCATTTTCTTGCTTCAGATTGTCATTGCAGAAATAGTGAATACTCTCTTCCAAAAGCGATTGATGTGATCCGGAAACATATCGATGACTACACTGTTCGACTCCTCACAGAAATAAATCCTTCCAAAATGTTGAATAATGAAAAGATCGAGTTTTTTTATCTTGATAAAGTTGAAATTAAAAATAGAGGATTTTTCAGCAGGTTCTTCAAATAGCATCGAAATGAGCGAAAAAATATTAATCACAGGAATAAGCGGTTTTATAGGAAGAAACGTCCTCAAAAAACTTCTTAATAAAAACCGTGAAATAACAGCTATCATCCGCCCACAAACAGACCGGTCAAGAATTGAAGAATTCGAGAATCAGATCGAATTGATAGAAATAGACCTTGCCGATATTCAACAATTAAAAGAATATCTGGAAAAAAACTCTTTTGAAACTATCATTCATATCGGTGCGCTTCGTGGAGGAAGAAAATTCTCGAAAACCGAATATTTAGATGTAAATGTAAATGCTACCGAACAACTTGCCATTAACGCAAAAGCAAATAATTCCAAATTCATTTTTTGCTCATCGGTAGGAGTTTTCGGTGCTATCCCATTGGAACTGCCTGCAAACGATCAGACCAGAAGGCAGCCGGATAATTACTATCATTTTACAAAAATACAAGCAGAAACTCTTATCCAGAAATATATCCTTTATGGATTAAAAGCAGCGATTATTCGACCTTCGATCACTTATGGAATTGAAGATCATGGGTTTCCATTTACGCTAATAAAACTCGTTGATAAAAAAATTATGTGTCTTCCTGATAGAGAAGTAATTATCCATTTAACGAACATCGAACTCTTAGCAGATGCTTTTGTTAAGGTAGCAGAAACAGATTTCAATCCTGGAGCAAATTACATTATTGCAGACAAAGAGCCGGTTAAATTACTCGAACTTGTAGATTTCATTAATGAGGAACTAAAGAATAAAAAATATTCCAGGAAAAAGATATTAGATCAAAAATATTTCGAGTACGGGAAAAAAATATCCCGATTCTTTAAAAGCGAAGTCTGGAATACACGTTTCGAATTGATCTCCATGAACTGGTATTATGATATAACAGATTCTATAACAGAACTATCTTTAAAACCGGCTAAGACCATACCGAATTTCAAGGTAGTAACGAACTGGTACAAATCGCAAAGGTGATCTGACTTGGACATAAGAAAAGATTTTAATGAAGGATTAGGCACAGTTTATGAACGATTTATTTTAAATAATATCTTCGATAAATTAATAAAAAAATTCAAGATCAAAAGCGTTCTGGAATATCCTGTTTTCGGGATGACAGGTCTCGATGGGATCAATTCCGTTCACCTGGCAAAAAAAAATATTCCAGTTACATTGGTCGATACAGAAATAAAAAGAATGAAGCAAATTGAAGATCACTGGAAAATATTGAATCTCCAAAATAAACTGAAAACTCTCGTTGTTGAAAAAGATAAGATTTGCGACCTGCCGTTCAAACCTGATTCTTTTGATCTTGTCTGGAATTTTGCAGCCCTGTGGTTTTACAAAAATGCTGATGATATCATAAATAAAATGATAGACCTTTCCGGAAATATCGTTTTTATTTCTGTGAATAATAAATGGCAGTTTGGTTATCCGCTAAGAAAATATATACTTGATAAACAATTTTTTACGAAAAATAAAATTCATACTGAATGGATAAACATTTCCAATATTAAGAAAATATTAAAAAAAAGAGGGTTATCCATAATTGAAGACGGCGTGTTTGATACTCCACCCTGGCCGGATACCTGCCTTCCTGTAAGTGAACTTAAAAAAAAGATCGGAATAAAAACGAATTCTCAGCAGGACAGCAAATGGATATGGTCTATGATGTCATATTATTGCGGAACAGACAAAGAACTTGAGCAAAAAGTAAAAAAATATATGTTTATCGAAAATTTTCCTGTCTGGTGGAGGATCAAACAACTCTGGTCACACCACAGATATATTATTGCAAAGAAATAAATTATGAAGAACCGTCTGAATTTTATCATTGGAATTTTCCTCGGAATTGTTTTTCTGATCCTCTGGCTCAGAATAATCAACTGGCAGGAATTTATCTATTACTTCAAGAATTTCGAACTGAAATCGGTTTTATTCTTTTCATTATTTTATGTATTGGCATATTTCATCAGAAGCTTCCGCTGGAAGATAATATTGAATCCCATTTACAGAATGAAGGTTTCAGAAAGTTTTGCAATTTTCATGTCCGGTCTTTTAATCAACTATCTCATTCCAATTCGTGCAGGAGAAATAGCCAAATCCGTGATCCTGAAAAATAAAAGAAAAGTTCGCATATCTAACAGCCTTCCCACTGTTTTTATCGATAAACTAAGTGATCTTTTCCCCATTGTTCTTATTCTGATACTGATCCCTCTTCTATCTGTGAAAATGAATAATGCACTTTATATCATCATTATATTATTATTTTTGATCTTCCTTGTCTTCCTGGGATTCCTGATCTTTTCTATTAATCATAAAAGCAAGACTGCAAAAATTCTTCATTCTTTACTGAAGTTCTTACCAAAGAATTTCAGATCAAGATTCGAAGATTTTTTTACTAATTTCGTGGATGGAATGACGATCATGCAAAACAGATATTCAGCCATTTTTCTCGTGAGCCTTCTTACCTTGTGTGCTGTTCTTTCGGAAGCTCTTTATGTTTTTGCTGTTTTCAGAGCTTTTGGTTCTGATATAAGTTACTGGAAAATCCTGTTTGGCTACACACTGATGAACCTTACCTACATCCTGCCCACTCCTCCCGCTCAGATCGGATCAAATCAGTTCATGTGGGTTCTTATTTTTTCTTTTGCTGTAGGAATAAATGAAAACCTTACAAGTGCCGCCGTTACTTTTTCTCATTTACTTACATCGATATGGATATTTATCATAGGAGAAATTTCTTTACTTGCCTTAAAAATCAAATTTCATGATCTGGTTTCAAAGAAAGTATTAGCAGAAAAAAGTTGTTAAACTTTTATTTTAAATGGAGTAATTATGCCTGAAAAAAATATTGAAATATTGGAAAAACTTGCTGAAGCACGAAAAAAAATCTTAAAAGAGATCAAAAAAGTGATCGTTGGACAGGACGAAGTGATCGATAATTTTCTGATCGCATTATTCTCAAATGGTCATTGTCTTCTGGAAGGCGTACCCGGACTGGCAAAAACATTATTGATCTCTACAATGGCAAAGGTAATGGATATGAAGTTCAGCCGAATTCAGTTCACTCCCGACCTTATGCCTTCCGATATTACCGGAACAGATATTCTGGCCGAAAACAAATCTGACGGTAAGAGATATTTCGAATATATCAAAGGACCGGTTTTTTCTAATATCATTCTGGCTGATGAGATAAACAGAACTCCACCCAAAACACAATCTGCACTTTTACAGGCAATGCAGGAAAACCAGGTAACTGCTGGAAATAAAACCTATGATCTGGATAAACCATTCCTGGTTCTTGCTACTCAAAATCCTATCGAACAGGAAGGAACTTATCCCCTTCCCGAAGCTCAATTGGATAGATTCATGTTCTATATAAATATCGATTATCCATCCTATGAAGAAGAAAAAGAGATCGTAAAATTAAATCCGGGAAACTCTATGGATTTGATTTCTCCGGTTCTTTCCGCAGCTGAGATCGTTGAAATACAAAAAGCAGTAACCAAAATACCCGTCAGTGAACATGTTCTTGATTTTGCTGTAAAACTTACACGTTCTACACGACCTCAATATAAGAATGCTCCCGACTTCATCAAAAAATGGGTCAATTGGGGAGCAGGACCAAGAGCATCTCAATATCTGGTTTATGCTGCCAAAACCAAAGCTACTCTTGATAATCGTTTCACACCATCTATTAACGATGTAAAAGAAATCGCTACAATAGTCCTTCAACACAGGATCATCATATCTTTCGCTGCCGAAGCAGAAGGTTTGAATTCAAAAGATATAATAAAAAAATTAATTTCAAATCTGGAATAATTTCTTGCATAAATAAAAAAATCTATTATACTTTTATAAAGTTTGATAATGTGTAATTTTTTTCAGAAGTGAATTTAAATCAAAGAAAAGTAAGGTTGAAAAATTCATTAAATCATTAAAAAGGAGTTATTATGAAAAACTTAGTTGAAAAGTATGCAGGCTTGAGCAAAGCATTATATCATCTATGCTCAAAAAAAGAAATGATCAGACGAAAGTGCATCAATCTGGGGAGAATGGAATGTGATCTTTTAAACTACTTGAATTCGGTTAATAAACCAGTTTGCATGAATGACCTTTCCGTTGAAATGAAGGTATCCCACAGCAGGATTACCCGCATTATCGATACACTTGAGAGAAAAAAACTTGTAAGACGTTTTTCTTCTAAAATAGACAGACGAAGCTGGCTTACAGAAATTACGAAAAAAGGTGAAGATACAAGTAAAAGGACCATTCTGGATTTTATGAACCTTCAGGAGGATCTGCTTTCACGATTGCCGGAAGATAAGATCGAAACTATATATCAGAGTATTAGTATCTACCTGACCGCATATCGAGACGCTTTGAATAAAATAGAAAAAGAAATATGAAAGAAATATCAAAGATCAAATGGCTGAATAAAATGGCTTTTGATATCGAATTGAATGAACATCATTTCACGATCGATGCTGACCCGAAATTTGGAGGAGAGAATCGAGGTCCAAAACCAAAAGGACTACTCCTCAGCAGTTTTGCCGGCTGCTCTGGAATGGATGTGGTTTCCATTCTCAAAAAAATGAAAATAGATGATTATGAATTGGATATCTCTGCAGAAGGTGAATTAACCGAAGAACACCCGAAAATCTATCACACAATAAACCTGGTTTATAATTTTACAGGAGCAAATCTTCCCGAAAACAAAATAAAAAAAGCTGTCGAGCTTTCGGAAACACGTTACTGTGGTGTTTCGGAAATGCTGAGAAAAGCTTCCACAATAAAAACAAAAATCTTATTGAACGGAGATAAAATTAAATGAAGAAGATCTTTTCAATAATTATTGCACTTGTAGTTATATTTTCTGTTGCCTGCGCACAAACAAAAAACAAAGACAATGAAAACAAAAGCGAATTGAACTGGTACACAAATCTGGAAGAAGCCAAAGAAATTTCCACGGAAAAAAAAATCCCGATACTGGTCGATTTTACCGGTTCGGATTGGTGCGGATGGTGTGTCAAACTTCGTGACGAAGTTTTTTCCAAAGAAGATTTTATTCAATATGCAAAAGAAAACCTGGTTCTTGTAGAACTCGATTTTCCAAGAAAGACCAAACAGTCGAACGAAACAAAAGCATATAATAACAATCTGGCACAAAAATACGGGATAAGAGGTTTCCCTACCATACTGCTTCTAAATTCTGATGGAGGAGTAATTGCTAAAACAGGATTCCAGCATGGTGGTGCGAAAAATTATGTTACACATCTGAACGAATTGCTTTCCATAAAATCAAAAAGCGAATTATGAAGAAAATAATTATAGCTGCTTTCCTGTTTTTGTTGATCGTTGGAATTTCTGCTGAAGTTCATACTCCCTTAGGAAGATGGATAACTTATGATGATGAAACAGGAAAAGCAAAATCGATCGTTAATATCCGGATAGAAGAAGACATTCTTTTCGGGAAGATCGATTCTTTGTACATAGAACCTGGAGATGATCCAGATCCCATTTGTGATGAATGCAAAGGAAAGAATAAAAACAAACAAATCCTGGGTATAACTATGTTGTGGAATATGAAATTGAAGTCTGATACATGGAAAGGCGGTAAAATATTAGATCCGGAAAATGGTAAAATATACGATTGTAAAATAAAGGTCATCGATGGCGGGGAGAAATTGGAAGTCAGGGGTTTCCTTGGAGTTTCACTTCTCGGTAGAACCCAACATTGGATACGAGTGGAATGATCGTCTAACCACAGATATTTCACTAAAAGGAATAAATATTACTGGTTGCGAAGAATAACTTCGCAACCTTTTTTTTAACTCATCCTGTTGCCTGCACCGCCGTAGTTTTATCGAAGGCGTGTCCCTCTCTTATATGCTTCGCTTTAATAGAAAAAAAGTCTCATTGCTTTAGACAGAACAATGTTCTGTCACTACAAATTAGTGGGAATATGAGATGCTGTAGATTGAATCCCTGTTATTCCCTTTTAATTAAAAGGGAACATAGATGCCGCAGAAAGAAGTTTCTTCTTTTTTATCTTGACCTGTGAAATTCAGCTTGCTGAATATTTCACCGGGTTCTACGTTTCCCTTTCGCTGAAAGGGAACTGCAAAGGATTCTGAAAGCCGAATCCCTGCTGTTTTTACCCTATCCGCATCAATCCGGGCAAATCAGCGGCTTAATTACACCAAATCACTTTGCCATTCTTTATCACGGTCTGCACATTATTCGAACCAAAATGATATGGTAGAAATTTATAGGAAGGCATATCCATTATCAGGATGTCCGCCTGTTTTCCAATTTCCAGACTGCCGATCCTGTCACCCATTTCCAAAGAATATGCTGCATTTATTGTGGAAGCCGTAATAGCTTCTGCTACGGTCATTTTCATTTGCAGACAGGCAAGCGTAATAATAAATTGCATACTGTCACAGTTGCAGCTTCCGGGATTATAATCTGTGGCGAGGGCAACCGCCACACCTGCATCTATCATATCGCGTGCACGGGCATAAGACTTCATTCCCAGACTGAAGATAGTTCCCGGTAGAAGTGTGGCAATAACGCCTGCTTTACTTAAAGCTTGTATTCCTACATCGGAAGCAGCTCCCAGATGATCTGCCGAAACTGCTCCGAGTTCCGCTGCTAATTCTGCTCCTCCGATCGGTTCTATCTCGTCCGCATGCATCCTGATCTTAAATCCTAATTCTTTAGCACAATTCAAAATATAGCGAGATTGCTGAATATTATAAACATGCTCTTCGGTGAAAATATCACAATACTCAGCTAAATCCTGCTTTTTTACTTCCGGCATCATTTCTTTTTTCAGAATGCGGATATATTCTTCACGATCATATTTGTATTCAATAGGAAATTCATGTGCTCCCATAAAAGTAGGGATAATATCTATCGGCAGGTTCTCATTCAATTTTCTGATAACTTTAAGCATTTTTATTTCGCTTTCCGTGGAAAGTCCGTAACCACTTTTTGCTTCGAGAGTTGTAGTGCCATTGGAAATCATTCGCTTAATTCTCTTCTCAGAGAGTTCGTATAATTCATCTTCAGATGCTTCCCTCACTGCTTTTATGCTGGAACGGATACCACCTCCACTCTTGGAAATATCCACATAGGATTTTCCTTTAATGCGCATTTCAAATTCATTTTCACGGGTGTGTACAAATACAGGATGTGTGTGCGGATCTACAAAACCGGGCATTACTACTTTGTTTGATGCGTCTATTATTTTGTCAGAATTATAATTTGCTTCTATTTCTTCGGTTGTTCCCACAGCCAATATCTTTTCACCTTTGATAGCGACTGCTCCATTTTCTATGATAGATAATTCATCTGCTTTTTTTCCGGTTCTAACTTTGGCAGGACCTTTTAATGTTATTAATTGCCCGGCGTTCGTTATTAGTATATTCATTGATTTCTCCGTTAAATTTATACTATTATTCTGTAAAAATTTTTATCTCGCACTTTTTTGCAAGGTATTTATTAGCTTGACGCTAATTTATAAAATAATTATTTTCTTTTACGTAAATTATAGTAATGAGGAATAATTAACGACGATGTTATCCAGCGAAGATAAAAGGATATTATACTGCGAGCTTCGTAGTTGATTGCGATGTTAGGCATCTACTCTAATTGGAAAAAATTTGCCGTTGGCAAATAGGAGAAGCTATTTATGTCAGAATATAAGAATTTTATCCAGGATTTCATCCGCAAAGTCGTTCAAAAGTTGATCTTATATTTGATAGGGATGGTTTGAGTTTTTTTGCGGCTCAAGGTGAGGATGAAACCAGCTTCATCAACAGTCTTCGTACACAGAGTCGAGGCACTATTTACATTCCTTCTGCTGGCGATCCCAAATTATATTACAAGACGGCCCGCTTCATTGGCAAGGTCGCAATAGAAATCCTTGCATATCATCATATTGATGTCGAGGGTTGGAATGACGAACTTGTCAACAAATCTGAATTAGATAAACTACGCAATTACGTTCGTCGAGGTAAACCGGGATTTGTATGGCCTGTCAACATTCGAAGGATATATTCAGCAGATCATGAATTCTCAGATGAGATTGATACAGCATTCCAAGTTTTACATGAGTGGGATATACTATTCATTCCTTCTTCCCAAACAAATGAAAGAGGTGAATTCTACGCCATTATTACCATACTCGGCGTGGAATATACCATAAACTTAGGTGGACCTGAACTATACGGTTATTTGCAGTGGCTAAAAGACAACGGTGAGCAAAGTTATCTCTACATCAACAAAAAAGCCTAACAAAAAAATGCAGGTGACGCTAAAAGCTGGCTTTTTATCGAAGTTGGCTTATGTCCTGTCTTAACTTTACCTTGAAGTACTGGAGTGCACCCCTGATTTTCAAGCGTTAAAAAACTGCAAACAGGAAACCGGGGAAGATTTTCGTGGATATTCAAACTAATAAACTGCAAGAGTAAATGACCGAATTTGCAAGAAATTTAATAAAAAAAGCCGGATCATTGATTTGACCCGGCTGTATTGTTTTGTTTTACTTTTTTATAATTTGAAAGAAAGTCCCAGATTTAAGTATCCAAAACCGTAGCCCAATTCTGCATATATTGCCATCTTGGGATTAATGAAATACCTTGCTCCACAATAGAAACCATACATTAAATAACTGTCTCCACCTGAATAATTCCAGTTTGGATCCCACCCTGATGGTTCATTAAAAGAAACAATATTATAACCTAGCATTAATCCGCCATAAGGATCGATTTTATCTGATTTCGTTTTAAGATGGTATGCAGCACGAGCACCAATTAAAAAATAAGTATATGTCCATTTATCACCTGCCCAAGAACTCCAACCATACTCAGATTTGGCTAGTCCGATTATCGCACCATAAGATATCGGATAACCCTCGATCTCCTTTGCCATATCGATGCTAAGGCTTATCGGCGGTATAACTACATCTCCATAAACGCCCATCATTCCAAATCCTAAACCAGCTTGAACGATCTTCTCTCCCGGTTGAAATGCCGTTGG
This sequence comes from Candidatus Cloacimonadota bacterium, assembly GCA_030595905.1. GTDB lineage: Bacteria > Cloacimonadota > Cloacimonadia > Cloacimonadales > TCS61 > JACNIV01. Next base: position 14,358 of record JAUVLE010000041.1, read on the forward strand.
ATAATCCGCTGTCTTTGCAACAGATTCTTGTGCAAACAAACTAACTGAGTAAATAAAAATAAGTAAAATTACTAAAATACTAATTTTCTTCATTACATCCTCCTTTTATATATTTGTTCATAAATTATTCTTTTTTATCTTTTACTATTGTCAACAAATTCATCATCTGAAAATAATGCAACCTTTTTTTTACAATTTAGTATTTACATTTAAAAGAAGTGTATTTTTATGAGCGAGTTTTAGATAAAAAGAGAGTGAGAGTCTTTAATGAAGGCGGCGACCTATCCGGCAGTTGCCGGACATCACATACGTTCTGCTCTAAATCCACTCCATCGCCAGAGCGGTGTTTACTCCGGCTTTTTATCCGCCTTTGGTGGATTGACGAAACCATCGGCGCAAATAAGCTTATCCGGCAGCTGCCGGATCGGGATGGGAACAGGTTACTGTATATAAAAAAGGCTCCCGATTAGGGAGCTTGATATTAAAAAAGCCAATATTAAATGAAGGCGGCGACCTACTCTTCCACACTGTCTCCGGTGCAGTACCATCGGCGCAAGTAAGCTTAACTACTGTGTTCGGGATGGGAACAGGTGTATCCTCACCGCAATAACCACCTTCACTGAATACTGGCTTGAAATTGAATATTTAATCTTCAATCTTCAATATTCAATATTCAATATTCAATATTAAATAGAAAGTGTGATAGAGAAAGAAATGTTTTAAGGCGATCGATATATTAGTATCACTTGGCTGAACACATTGCTGTGCTTACACCTGTGACCTATCAACGTTGTAGTCTCCAACGTATCTCATGGGAAATCTATCTTGAGGTTGGCTTCCCGCTTAGATGCTTTCAGCGGTTATCCATTCCAAACTTAGCTACTCGGCAATGCAGCTGGCGCCACAACCGATACACCAGAGGTTTGTCCGCACCGGTCCTCTCGTACTAAATGCAGATCCTCTCAAATTTCCTACGCCCACGAAGGATAGGGACCGAACTGTCTCACGACGTTCTGAACCCAGCTCGCGTAACTCTTTAATCGGCGAACAGCCGAACCCTTGGGACCTTCTTCAGCCCCAGGATGAGTTGAGCCGACATCGAGGTGCCAAACACCACCGTCGATATGAACTCTTGGGTGGTATCAGCCTGTTATCCCCGGAGTACCTTTTATCCTTTGAGCAACGGCCCTTCCATACAGAGCCGCCGGATCACTAAGACCTGGTTTCCCATCTGCTCGACCCGTCAGTCTCGCAGTTAAGCTCCCTTATACCTTTACGCTCTACGGCTGATTACCAACCAGCCTGAGGGAACCTTTGTGAGCCTCCGTTACTTTTTAGGAGGCGACCGCCCCAGTCAAACTACCCACCAGACAATGTCCGCATGCCGGATCACGACACGCGTTAGTAACCCAATACAATAAGGGTGGTATTTCAAGGTTGGCTCCACCGAATCTGGCGATCCAGCTTCATAGCCTCCCACCTATCCTACACATATTATACCAAATCACAATGTCAAGTTGTAGTAAAGGTTCACGGGGTCTTTCCGTCCGTTCGCGGGTAGGCGGCATCTTCACCGCCACTTCAATTTCACCGAGCTCCTGGTTGAGACAGCGTCCAAGTCGTTACACCATTCGTGCAGGTCGGAACTTACCCGACAAGGAATTTCGCTACCTTAGGACCGTTATAGTTACGGCCGCCGTTTACTGGGGCTTCATTTCAGACCTTCGGCAGCACCTAAATCCACTTCGCTTATTAAATTACTATAATAAACTTTATTGTGAATTTAGATGCTGCCTAAGCCCTCCACTTAACCTTCCAGCACCGGGCAGGTGTCAGTCTATATACCGTGACTTGCGTCTTCGCATAGACCTGTGTTTTTGATAAACAGTCGCTTGGACCTCTTCACTGCGATCCGTCAAAGCTCCGGAGGCAAGCTCCTTCACTAAGCCGGACACCCCTTCTCCCGAAGTTACGGGGTCATTTTGCCGAGTTCCTTAACCAGAATTCTCTCGAACACCTGAGGATACTCTCCTCGCCTACCTGTGTCGGTTTGTGGTACTGTCTGCAATATACTAAACGCTTAGAAGCTATTTCTCGGCAG
>JAUVLE010000010.1 GCA_030595905.1 Candidatus Cloacimonadota bacterium
AGATTTGAACTCAATAGTAATAGATTTAAATAAAATGCTTAAAAGACTTATAGGTGATGAAATTGAATTTATCACTATCCCAGATAAAAAAGAGTGCATTGTGAAGGTTGATCCCGGTCAGATAGAACAGGTTATTATAAACCTTGTAGTAAATGCAAGAGATGCTTTACCGGATGGAGGTACAATAATACTGAAGACTTCTAATGAATATATCACTAAAGAAATCGCAAATGAACTTAACTTTGATAACTCCGGCAATTACATTCTTGTTTCGGTTGAAGACAATGGTATCGGGATGAGTAAAAAGATCAGGGAAAAAATATTTGACCCGTTTTTTACAACCAAAGAGATAGATAAAGGAACCGGACTCGGACTGGCAACAGTGTTCGGCATTATAAAACAGAATAACGGAAATATCTTTGTGGAATCGGAAGAAGGTAAAGGATCGATCTTTAAGATATACCTTCATCAAATCGAAGAAAAAAAAGAAGAAAAGAAATCAGAAAAAAATGAAATTAACGATCTACCGAAGGGGAACGAGACAATACTTCTTGTAGAAGATGAAAATGATATCCGACATTTTATTACAACTATTCTGGAAGAACAGGGATATAATATTCTGGAAGCATCCAATGGGAAAGAAGGACTTAAAAAATCAAAAAAATATAAAAAAACTATTCACCTGCTGTTATCTGATATCAGAATGCCAAAGATGAGTGGACCCGAGCTTTCATTAAAGATTCGATCCAACCATCCGGAAACCAAGACATTATTTATTTCCGGACATACCGATGATGACGAAATAAGAAATAATATTTCAGCCTTAAAAGCCGGATTCCTTCAAAAACCTTTCTCCTTCTCATCTCTTGTTACAAAAGTCAGGGAAATAATTGATGCTGATTGAGAGACGGGAATTTTGCAACAAAGTTGACAAAAAATAATATCCGAATTCCGTGACAAAGAAAAATAGATTTTTTTTAGGAAATAGATGGGACATAGAAAAGCAGAATTAGAAAAGCGAATATTCGTATTTTTTTTCATTGTAACGTTCTTTATTGTCGTTATTCTTATCTCAATTGAATGGCAACTGGCAAAATTTGGTATTAATCAATATGAAGATGTTAACATCAAATACACATTATCAAATTTCACTATTTCGTTAAATGAAAAAAATACTACTATGCAACATCTTTTGCATACATTATCTTCCGACCCGAACATGATAAAAGCAATTCAAAGCAAAAGCAAATCTAATATTAAAAAAAACCTTGCCCGATTTCATGATACACAATTAATAAATAACCTGATACTGTATGATAAAAACAGAAATTTAATAATAGGAGAAGAATGGGAACTAATTCAAGAACATTTTTCGGATATATTTCAATATTCTTCAAAAGAGATATCATCTTCATTTGTAGCAAATTACGGTTTAAAACTTTATAATATTAATTTCTGTCCCGTTTACTCCGGTTCAACTATCAAGGTTCTGCACGGAATATTCATCATTCCGCAAAAAATTGAAATAGGACAATTTAATTTAGACTCAGAGTATCTCCTGACATTTGTTTCTTATAAAGATGCACTCAATGAAACTCAGGTTCCCAAAATTCTAAAAAGCCATATCCCACAGATAAATGATATAATCGAGGATGTAGTGAATATAAAACAACAGGAATCGATAAACAAATTGAACCTCGAGCTTGCTACAGGCATCAAAGTTATGTATGATCTCAGGAACGATCCTTCGGGAATATTTCTCGTCACATATATAAGAAACGTAAATAGATTCGCCCAACAAAGCCTTCTTTTCTTCATTTTGATATTATTAGCTGTTACTCTTATTATGATCAGTACTTTAGGTAACTGGTTCAGTAAAACCATACTTATACCTGTAAAAAATATTAGCAATAAAATGCATGATATAGCCGCAAATCCATCAATTATAGAACCGATTGGAGAAAAATATACAGGTGTTCTCGGAGATATGGTCAATACATTCAATAATATGAACATAGCTTTGAAAAATCATAGTAGATCCCTGAATGAATATAAAATTATCACAGATAATATAGGTTCCGGAATATTCTGGTTAGACAATGATTTTAATGTTATTGTGTTTAACCCACGCTTTCCGGAAATACTTGAATGTACGTCTGAGAAAGATGTAATAAATAAAAATCTGAATGAACTTCTGGGATTGAAAGAACAATTAATAGAAAAAGTTCAAGATAACAGTATAACTTTACATCAGCTTGAAATAAACATAAAAAATAAAAAGAAATTTGTAATACTGAATATTCGAGCTGTGAAATATCAAGAAAATTTTCGCTTTTTTGGGAGTATTACTAATATTACAAAAGAGGTTAAAGCTATAAAAGCACAAGAAGCTATGGAACTCGAGCTTATCAAGAGCAACAAACTGGCAGAGATCGGAAGAAAAGTAGAGGGTATAGTTCACAATCTCAATTCACCTTTGAATTCCATTCTGGGATATGCTCAACTGATAAAAAAAGACAATAAAGATAATAAAGATATTAACAAAATAATTGAAGCCGGAAAGAATATGGCTCATTCCGTAAAGGGTCTTTTAAATAAAGTTAAGAAAAGTAATGTTTCTATGATGAGCCCGATCGATATAAATGAAATTGTTGCCCAGGAACTGAACTTGTGCAAACATAATCTTTTCTTCAAACACTATGTGATCCTTACAAAAAACCTTCAGAAAGATCTGCCTGAAGTTAAAGCCGTTTACGGAGATATTAGCCTGTGTGTTGCCAATATCCTGAATAATGCAATTGAAGCTTTAAAAAACAGCGTTGACAAAAATATCAAGGTTAGAACATACAAAATCGATGATATGAGTGCAATTGAAGTCAAAGATAGTGGTGAAGGAATTGCAGAAGAAAACTTTAAAAAAATATTCGAAACATACTTCACAACAAAAGTTGGAAAAGAAGGAAGTGGTTTCGGGTTAGGTCTTGCTATTACAAAAAACATCATAGAAAGATATAATGGAAAGATTATCATGTCTTCAAAACTGGGAGTCGGTACTACATTTACTATTTTATTACCGGTTGCAGAATAATGATAAAAGAGGAATCATGGAGATAGAAAGAACTTTAAAAACCGCCAATATCCTGATAGTGGACGATGAAAAAGATACCCGGGAGATATTTCGACGTCAACTTGCTGATGATTACATAATCGATACTGCCGAATCTGCCCTTATAGCCATTGAAAAACTTAAGAATAAAACATTTCATGTTGCCTTGACCGATCTCGTTATGCCGGGTGAAGACGGACTTGAACTTTTAAGAACGATTAAAGAACAATGGCCGCATACTGCTGTGATGGTCATCAGTGGAAAAGCATCTATCGAAATGGCTGTTGAAGCCATGAAACTCGGCGCAGAGGAATTTATTGAAAAACCCGTCGAAGATCTTGAACTTCTTAAAATAAAAATTCAGCATATTCTCAAAACAAAATGGCAGACAGAAGAAATTGAAAGACTTAAGGCAATTCTTGCACAGGAATTCGATAGGACACCAATCATCGGAAATAGTCTTGCTATTCAAAAGATCATGGAAAAAGTAAAAAAAATCGCCCCTCTTGATACAACCATTCTCATCTCTGGTGAAACTGGCGTGGGAAAAGAACTATTCGCAGAATTGATATATAAAAACAGTAAAAGAAAAAATAGCAAATTCGTTACGGTTAATTGTGGTAGTCTCCCGGAAACTCTACTCGAAAGTATGTTGTTCGGACATAAAAAAGGTTCATTTACCGGTGCAATCCGCGATAAAATAGGTTATTTCCAGGAAGCAAACGGAGGAACTTTATTCCTTGATGAGATTACAGAAACATCGCAGGCTTTTCAGATCAAACTTCTTCGCGCTCTCGAGAAGGGTGTTATCAGACAAGTCGGAGGAGATGATGATGTTACAGTAGATGTAAGGATTATCGCTGCCACAAACAAAGACCTTGCATCTGAAGTCGAAAATGGAAATTTCAGAGAAGATGTTTATTACCGATTAAATGTTCTAAACATTCATATCCCTCCGCTTCGTGAACGCATCGAAGATATTAAACTTCTTGCAAAATCCTTTGTATCCGAATTCGGAAGTAAATATGAAAAACCTGATCTTATAATTTCGGAAGCTGTTATGTCCATCCTGTTATCAAGAATATGGAAAGGAAATGTGAGAGAACTGAGGAATACGATCGAACATGCTGTTGCTCTGGCTATCCACAATCAGATAATCATGGAAGATATCCCTTCCAATATTTATCGAGATCACCTGAATAAACAAACATCCAATAGAAGTTATGATAACCTGCCATTTGCAAAGGCAAAAGAAATCTTCGAAAAAGACTATATTGAAAAACTTCTTTTCACTTACAACGGAGATGTTACAAAAGCAGCAAAATCTTCCAAGATCATGAGACAAAACCTTTATGAAAAATTCAGGAAATACAATATTAATGTGAAATTATTCAGAGATATTAAGAATACCTAAAATATAATAAATGAATTTATTCTAAAAAGGATGTGATTAGAAGTATGTTAGAAAATCCATTAAATAATTGGAAACTGATCCCAGTTAAATGAATAAAAATTTAACCCGAATTAAATATAGAAAAAAAGATTTCACTGGGCAGGCGGGACAAGTGAATCAGTTAATATTCCCTATCTTCTTATTAACCACCAACTGTTTACTCCGGCTCAGACGGATAAGTTGGTGATTAATGAAACAAGAAAGAGCATTAACCGTTTTAACGGTTTCTCATTTTATTGAATTTGACTTTTTAGAGTGAACTCATAAATGAATCAAAGAATTAATAATAACATAATATTAATAATAATAATAGTAATTGTGCAAAATGAAAAAGTTTTGTTTTTTTTCTAAGCACTAAAGGTGCTCAAGTCAATTGAGACTACGCAAAGTACTATCCTCTACAGATGCTAATTTGTTAAAAATCGATAGCCGTCATCTTTTTATTACTAATAAATTAGGATCGTAATGTTTTTACGACACAACATCCTCTCGATTTTATTTTTCATACTTTTCTAAAAAATATTTTGTGTTATAACTTTTTGTATATCAAGTATTTACAAAAATGTTTTGTTTTAATATTTTTTTGGCACGGTTGTTGCATATTGGTAGGGCGTAAATAATAGAAGTGAAAAAGAAAAAAAACCAAAAAAAAATTATCTAAGGAGGTAATTATGGGAACGCAACAAATCCTTTTAATCGTGTTAAGTGTAATCATCGTTGGTATTGCTGTGGCTGTTGGAATCACAATGTTCAATGCACAAGCATCTAACTCTAATCGTCAGGCTCTTATTGGTGATATGAACAACTTTGGAGCTAATGCTTTAGCTTTTTACAAAACACCAATAACTCATGGTGGTGGTGGTAAAACTTGGGGAAGTGATATTGATGAAGTAGGACAATGGTTAGGTTTCGGGTATGTTGTAGGAACAAATACCCTGACAAGCGGTAATGGTTCATTTGTACTTTCCGTAGCAGCTGATGTTGTTACGATCACTGCAACAGGTAATGAAATCGGTAATGACAATACAAACAACGTTGGCGCTGTTATGACAATAACAGGTGCTACAAGCGCTATTGTAACAACGATAAGTAACTAAGAACACTTTACTACGATTTATGTAAGTAAAAAACGAGCATGAGAGGAGAACCTCTCATGCTCTACTCATTTTCCTGCAAAGTAGGCAAATATGTTAAATGAATTTCGTTATCAAGGAATTAGTTCCAACGGAAATGCCGTTCAAGGTATTGTTCTGGCAAAAAATAAAAGTACTGCAAAAAAAAAAATCCTTACTCTCGCCGATAAACACAATATAAGAATAAATTCAATTCTTCCCAGGAAAACGTTTCTATACTTTGTAAAAATGCCTTCCGGAAAACGGATCAAAGGGAGACAGGCAGCATACACAAAAGGTGAAGTAGCAAGAGCACTTGCCAATATTGGCTATAAAGATGCAAAGATCGAAGCTGCAATTATCGACATTAAGTTGAAACCACCTTATTCAAGTATTATGATGTTCGTAAACCTCAGTTCATTTCTTTTGAAAGAAAAAATGAGTTATGATAAAATATTACGTATGCTTGCCGATGAAGAAACGAATCAAACCTTAAAAGAGACGCTGAAAAAGATCGAAAGCGAATTAAAAAAGGGTAAAGAAGGAACCGAGGTATTTGCAAGATATAAAGATGTCTTCGGACGATTTCCTGCATATATGCTGGGACTCGCAACAAAATCCGGTAATATGGCAGAAGTTTATGATGCTACAGCGAAATTTATGGAACGTGAAATGGAATACAAAAAGAGTTTAAGACAAGCACTTCTTGCTCCTGCTGCCACATTTGTATTTATGATGATTGCCGTTTTATATTATGTAATTTCCATCTTTCCTGCTACTGCAAAGATGTTCCTGAAATTTGGACTCGATCTCCCACCTATGACTGCTTCTACACTTGAGATCAGTGATTTCTTAGGAGCTAACTGGTGGTGGATGATGCTTATATTTTTAATTCCCGCAATTATTATTTCATTATGGTGGAAAACGCCAAAAGGAAGTGTATGGCGCGACAGATTTCTTATCAGGCTGCCTGTACTGGGAAATTTATTACACAAATCAAGCATTGAAATATTTTTCAGAGTTTTCTCTGCTATTTATTCCGGAGCAGAAAATAATATTGAAACACTTACAGCATCTGCCGAAGCTTGTCGAAATAGATATATAGAAAAAGGCGTTAAAGAAATAGCTATACCTCTTATGCTGAAAGAAGGTATGTCGCTTGTACCAGCTCTTGCAAAAGCAGAAGTATTTAACCAGAGTACACTAAGTAGATTAAAAACCGGAACAGAGTCTGGAAATATTTTACAATCCGCTCAACAGATATCTACATTTTATGAAAAGGAAACAACCTACAAAATGCAGAATCTAATTCAATCGATTCAAACTTTTATCGGAGTTTTTATTGCTATAGTCATTACATTGCTTACCATTGTTTCTTCTGAGATTGCTCTGATATCACCACCGACCCCTACGTATTAAATATATATTGGAGTTATATTGGTAAAAAAAACCAGATTCGGACAATTATTATTAAAGAAAGAAGTTATTGATCTAACTACACTGGAGAAGGCGCTTATAATCCAGGTAGAAGAAGATACTTCTACAAATCCAAGGAGTCTGGGTGATATATTAGTCAACGATTTCAAGATAAACCACCACGCTATATACGGTTTACTGGCAGAGCTTTATGCATTTCGAACTTTAGATATCGATTCAACCAAGCTTGATGAAAACCAGATAAAACATACAAAAAAGATATTAGAAAAATTCCCGGATAGTTTCAGCAAAGAATTACTCTTTAATAAGATATTACCTTACCAGGTCAGTTTTGGAAGACGCAATACATTAATTGTTTTAGCCTCCGACCCAACTAATAAAATAGTTGAGAAAATCCCTGCTTACAGCGAATATAAGAAATATGAGATCGTTTATTGTAAATTATCGACATTAGAAGAATTAATTGGAATTATTGCTCCTCATAAAAATGAGTTCTTAGACCTGCTGCAGGAAGCAGAAGAACAGATCGAAGAGATCGACGGCATCAAATCTCAATCTGAAGTTGATGAATATGCATTAGATGATGAAATAAATAAAAGTTTACTGGTCAATCTTTTTGAAGGTTGCTTAATTGAAGCTGTAAGAAAAGGAGCAAGTGATATTCATATTATTCCTTTTCAACGATCGAATGTAGATTTTAGCATGAGGATCGATGGGAAACTGCAGCGATGGCACCGCCAGGAAAATACTTCCCCCGAAGCTATGGCTGCTGTTGCAAAAGACCGCTCTACAGGTGTAGATAGATTTGAACGAGATACAGCTCAGGACGGCTTTATGCAACGTATTGTCGATGGTCATCTCATCAGATTCCGTGTTTCTATCATACCAATTACATCTTCTGAATATGAAAGAAGATTTGAAAGTATTGTTATTAGAATTATCGATGACAGAAATGTTATCACCGATCTTAAAAAACTGGGATTACAAGAACAAGCTGAAAATGATTTTCTTAAATCTATAAGTAAATCAAAAGGTATTATTTTATTAACCGGACCAACAGGTAGTGGAAAGAGTACAACCCTGATGGCAGCGCTTTATCATGTTATTGATCCTTCGATAAACGTTCTTACCTGTGAAGATCCGGTTGAATATCACATCAAGGGCGCACGGCAATTGAAGATCGGACATAAGTTCACTTTTGAAAAAGCGATCCGTTCTATTCTAAGACACGATCCCGATGTTGTTATGGTCGGAGAGATCAGAGATAAAATAACTGCAGATATTGCTATTAAACTTGCAAATACCGGTCACCTGACATTTTCCACACTACACACAAATGATGCTCCAAGTGCAATATCCCGTCTTTATAAAATGGGAATTGAAACATTCCTTCTTGCATATGCCGTGAATATTATTATTGCTCAAAGATTGATCAGAAAATTATGTCCGTCTTGCAGGGAACCAATTTCTAAGGATAAATATGCAATAGCATTGGATTTAGGATTAACAGAAGAAGAACTTGAATCCGGAAAGATATATGAAGCCGGGAAAGGTTGCAAAAATTGTAATAATGGTTACAAAGGAAGAATTAATATTTGTGAAGCATTGTATTTTACAAATGAAATAAGAAAGATAATTGTCGATTCCGGAGCTGAAATTGATGAGAAAAAAATCAGAGAAGCTGCAGAAAGTCAGGGTATGCTGTCACTCGCAGAATCAGGTTTAGATCGTGTAAGAAATGGATTAACAAGTATCAATGAAATAACTTATGCAACTTCTGAGGATTAGAGTATGAAAATTCAAATGCTGTTTTTTCTCTTAACAATTTTTATACATTCTCTTTTGTTCACAACAGAAACTATAATCAATGAAATACTTCGCCGGGGAAATACGAAATCAATAATTTAACTGGAGCAGTTATGGAAAAAATCGAAATATATAATCCTGAATTACAAATGTACAAATGGTGGTCAAAAGTTCGCTGGTTTATGGTTTTAATACTGTTTGCTATCGGGATATTACGAATAAGTACAATAGAGCAAACTTATCCTATTGTAATATTTATTGCTACTTTCATTGGAATCAGCATTCTAAATATATTATTCCATCTTCAAATAATTAGATCAAACAACTTATATGCTTCATTACAGATAATTCTTGATATAATATTTTCTACGCTGGTTGTACATTTGACAGGAGGTTTGGAAAGTTCATTTGTCTGGATATATTTAATTGCCGTTATCACGGCAAGTTTATCTGTCGAAACTGCTGGTGGTGTTATTGCTGCAATGATTGGAAGTATGTGCCTGTTAATGCTTATTCTTATGTATAATTTTGGATGGTTATTACCGATCAATGAATCCACTCTGAATATCAATATTTCCGAGCAAACGATATTCTTGATCTCATACACAGGTCTGTTTAGCGGAATTGCTTTCATTTCCACATATATAAGTGATGCTTTAAAAAAAGTATCAATTTCATCCGTTCAAAGCAAGGAATTTATGGAGAAACAGGATAATATCATATCTGAAAAACAAAAACAATTGCTAATGAATAAAAGTGTAATTGATGACTATCAGGAAGTAGTAAGAGTTGCTTCATCCATTTCAAGCATCGATCATGATATAAATAATCCTCTTACCATTCTTTCTTTATCTATCAGAAGAATCATAATATCTGCTGAAACCCACAAAGATGAAAAACTTGCAAAATCAGGAAATCAGATGACGGAAGCAATTAATAATATTAATGAAATATTAACCAGAATACAAAAACTAAAAAAACTGAAATTAATAGAAGAAGAAAGGAAAAAGAATAAGGATAAAGCATGAAAAAGCATATTTTAATAGTTGATGATGAACATAGCATAAGAGAATTATGTAAAGAGTTGTTAGAAGAAGAAGGCTACAAAGTAACACTTGCTGTTGATGGTAAAGATGCTTTAGATAAGATGGATTTTGAAGTCTTTGATCTCTTCCTCGTTGATATGGCTATGCCCAGAATTGGTGGATTCGAATTGATGAAAATGATAAAGAAGAAACAACCTCTTGCAGTTATAATCATCCTAACGGGGTTTTCTAGTATCGAAGGAGCTGTGAAAGCTGTTCAAGCAGGTGCATATCAATATCTCTCAAAACCAATTAATGCCGAAGAACTCTTTGAAGTAGTTAAAAAAGGCATTCAATACTCAGAAGATCTTTACGGTCCACTTCAAAAAGCATTTGAACCAAATACAGAAATCGTTCAGAAAGGTGAACCTATTCTTCTTCATGGATTCTCACCGGAAGATAAGATCGATTTTATGGCTCTGGGAAGAACTCGAAAATATGAAATCGGTGAAAATATCTCTTTAAATGACGAAGGAAAATCTGGCTCAATAATTATTATTGAAAGCGGTGAAATTTCCTTATGGCTGAATAACACAACTGTAGATTATCTGCAGAAATGGGACACCTGCGGAGAAGAAAGTTTCATCCTTGCTGGATCTTCTTTCACAACATTAAGAGCAGAAACATCTGTGAAAGTCAAACAATTCGATAGAAAAAAAATTCTCGATTTCTTTGCATATAAAGGAGAAAAACTCCTGAAAAGATTTATGATAAATCTTGTAAATTGTGTTTTTTATAAATGGCGTAAAGCTGTCCAGAGAATCGTTATGCTGAAACTCGTTACAGGCGAATGATCTAAAAAAACAAATAATCATACCTAAAAAGCTCCTGATCAGGAGCTTTTTCTTTTTTACTTGCTTACTTTTTTTTAATTAAAAAAACTTGAAATAATGAAAAGATACCTATACCAATACAATCGCTATCTTGTTATCTACCTATAAGATATGGCTTTTAATTTAAAAATTAAATATCCTATTTAAAGAACATAACTTACTACTTTCTATAGTTTTATCAAAATAACGCTTGACATTTTTTTTCTAAAAGAAGAGATTGGTTTCGTGAAAGAAAATATTTTATTCGATGATGGAGTTATAAACATATGAGCTTATCTTTTATTGCTGAAATGCAGGTAGGCTTACCTGAATATATTACAGGCACGACAAGATTCCAGAATATCAACAAAATGATATCATTTAATGCAAACTGGAAAAAGGAATCTTATGAAAGCTTGAGAGATCTCCTTAGATATATGAAGAAAATAGATGCTTCAGACATTGATTTTGGTGGTCCTGGTTGTTTAGAAAAGATATGGTTTAGAGTATATGGGAAAAAGGAAATCAGTAATGAAGTCCCAAGATATGTTGATGATGAAGTAACAGCCATTTTACTCAGTATTCTTACTGACGACCAGAAGGTTACATTATTTAATAATAAAAATGTAGATTTTTCTCATGGTATAATTCTTGAAGAAGGAGATGTACCTAGTCGTTTCAGAGGTGATGTTTATTATGAAAGCAATTCATTAGCGGCAAACTTCAGACGAATAAATGAAGAGCTTTTTAATATAAAATTTTTAAATTTCCCGGAAATAATCAATAGACGATTCAATCTCCATTATGAAAAATCAGGATTATTCCTTGTCACCGGTATTACTGGCTCGGGTAAAAGTTGTACTTTAGATTCAATAGTAGATCTAAATAATCATGCAAACCATGGTCATATCGTCATCATCGGTAATCCTATTGAATTTGTCCATCAATCTGGTAAATGTATCATAAGGCATCGGGAGCTCGGTGAAGATGTCCTCAGCTTCCAGGAAGGAACTATCCAGGCTTTAAGGCAAGACCCGGATATAATAATTGTTGGAGAAATGCGAGACCCGGGTACAATAGCTACTGTTCTTGAAGCAACAGATAGCGGGCATAAGGTTTTCTCAACACTTCATACAAGTTCAGCAATTGATAGTATTCATAGGATTATTGCAGAATTCCCGCCCTTAGAACAAGAACGGGTAAGATATAGATTGGCAGATACGTTGAAAGTGATCCTTTCTCAGAAATTGGTTCCGGATAAAAAAGGAAAACTGTTGATGTGTAAGGAAATACTTTCTGTGGATGCTTCTGTACAAGCAGCAATAAGAAATAAAAATATCGGTGAGATATACCAGATGATTACTGAAGGTAAGAAAAAAGGTATGATCACGCTCGAACAGGACCTTTTTAATAATTATAAAAATGGAATGATAACTAAAGAAACAGCTATGAACTATGCAAATAACAAAAAACGTATGCAGCATTTGCTTACGTATTCAACTTAATAGATATTAAATTATGAGAAGAACAAAAGAAAAAATAGCTTTCGGGATTTTCCAGGATGGACTTATAATTAAAGTCGCCCAGCTAGTATATAGCAACAATATAGTAAAAGTTCAAAGTCTGGATGAGACGATATTGTCTTCCCCATTATTTCATAAAGAAGAAATTAAAAAAGGTAAATTTGAACACATAGAGGAAGAATTACGTATCCCTGAAGTCACTGATAGTGATGATGAAGCATTTAATTTACCAGAGATTTCTGAATTCGAACCAACTGAATCTATCGACACGGCAAAAAAAGATGAAATCCTGCCAGGACAGAGAGACCTACAGAATTTCCTTCAAATCTTCCCTTTGGATAAAGGAAAAATATCATTTAATGCTAATGACGAGCAAATATCATATTTTCAATTCAATTCATCTTATAGTACTTCCAAGTTATTGAAGAAACTCCAGAATGAGATGCTGTCAGAAGAAGAGATCAGAACAAAGAATTTTTCTCTGGATTATATTCTCAACCCGGATAAATCAGGTTTAGCTTTTGTTCACCGTGGAAGATTCAGCCTTTTCCATGCTCTTCGAGATATCAACCTGGTTCTGTCTAAAGAAAAATTCTTTTATAGCTATATCGATACAAACGAAATAGCATTAATGAATC
The DNA here is from genome assembly GCA_030595905.1 of Candidatus Cloacimonadota bacterium. Taxonomy (GTDB): domain Bacteria; phylum Cloacimonadota; class Cloacimonadia; order Cloacimonadales; family TCS61; genus JACNIV01. The sequence continues at coordinate 12,973 of JAUVLE010000010.1, forward strand.
TTGTTAAACATAATTATGAATTCCCGCTTGATGAATTCGTCCTTATTCTATATATCGGTGTTGATTATAAAGTGGGAATTGTCATGAAAAACAAAATCCACATTAAGACTTTTCCCATCATAGTTCCCGATACCGATCCGGAAAATATGAGACAGGCTATTTATTCAAAGGTCATATTGGAACAAGATATTTCGGATATACAAATAACAAAACATATCTTGCTTGTTGGAGATTATGCAAATGAAGATGATGTCGAATTCTTACATAGTAAGGGTCTGGATAAAGAGACTATACAACGTTTGGACTTGAAACATCTACATATTCAAGATGGAATGGAAGGACAGATTACACACGAGAAGATCGCAAGATTTGCTATTCCCATAGCTTTAGCATGGAAAACACTCGAACCAAAATGCAAAAATTTCTCACCATGTAATCTTTTACCGGTACAGGTAATTGAAAATCAGAAATACTTCAAAATAGCATGGCATGGATTTATTGTGTTAGCTGCAATTTTTTATTTTGCTTTTTCCGGAACCATTAATAATCTGGAAATAAAACAGGAAATTGAAACCTATATAAAGAAAAACAATAATGTTGAGAGAGAACTTACAATAAATCGAGAGTTAATAAATAAGCTTAATGAGATAAAAGCAAAAATAAGCCGTCTGGAAGCTAACCTTGAGAAAGTGAGACACCTTACAGGAAAAAGAAATCAATGGCATTATATATTAAGCGTGTTATCGACTTCTCTACAAAACAACTGGTTAAGCTGGATAAAAGATATTTCAAGTGCAAATAATGATTTCCTGATTTCAGGATATTCAACATCCAGAAGAAGCATTATCAAATTCTCGGAACTTTTCCCGAATGGACATATATCCTCTATTACAAAAGATGAACTTCAAGATATGACTATCTGGGAATTTGGTTTATCCTACTCATATCCGGAACCACAAGAAAGAAAGAAGAAAGAAATAAAAAAAGATATTTCCCAAAAAATAGAGACTCCAACTCCTAAACCTATCAAACAAATAAAAACAGTATCAAATGCAACTATCGTTCAAAAATACAAAGAGATCTCGGATATATATTTTGCGGGTGATTATGAAACAGCACTCAAATTATTCAATGATTTTATCCAAAAATACCCGCAACATAATCTTTCTTATAATGCAAATTATTTTGCAGGAGAATGTTTATATCAAACAAGACAAATTGACAAAGCAATATTAGTATTCGAGATAATATACAACATAAACAAAAATAAATCTCCGGATGCTTTGATAATGCTTGGTAATTGCTATCAGAAAAAGAGAGATCTCGAAACGGCAAAAGCCTATTGGAGTAAATTGATCAAAGAATATCCTTCGAACAAGTTAGTCAAATCTGCAAAATATAAAATTCAAAAACTTAAGGAAATATAATGCAGTATGCTATAAGAAATTCCATTATTCTAACCGGACTACTCTTACTTGTTATTCTGGGATTCTTTTTCGGAAATTCAAAAACAGTTAAGAAAAGAGATTCTTTAAAGAGCACTTTTGAACAAAACATGCAGCAATTGGAGAACTTAAAAGCTACTCATCCCGATATTCAGGATAGAGATCTTGTTGTAAAATCATTAGAAGAAATGGAAAAAACTATACAAGAAGAAAGCAAAATAATCAATAAAGAGAACAATCCTGCTCTTACCTATGATTATCTGCTCGATATCTGTGAAACTTTTTGCCCGGGACTGGAATTCGATTTTTTATATAATAAAACAGGGAAGGTCGAATCTACTTTTTATAATATTTATACAATTATCGGAACCGCTCCAATTCAAACTTTATACACTTTTATTTATCAAATTGAAAATCAATATCTGCTCTATATAATTGATTCGATCAATTTATCTGAAAATGTTGATGTGAAAGGATCCATTCCAGCCGGTTCAGTCGATTTTACGATCGTTATCAATGCTTACTATGAATCGGATGCCCCCGAATTCCCGGGAATTCTATTTAGAAAATTAAAATATAAGAACCTCGCGTATAATCCTTTTTATTCAAGAATACATGGAATAATACCAGATGAAAAGGAATCACAATTTATCGATACTAATACTTGTTCAATGATCGGTTTAACTCCAGATAAAATATTCCTTCGAGATTATTATAGTAGAATTCATGTTCTCTCTACAGGAGATAAAGTAGCATATGGATACTTGTCATCAATTAATTGGGATGAACAATATGCCGTATTTAAAATTAATGAAGTCGGTGTTATGAAAGAAAAAATTATTTATTTATATAGCAAGGAATAAATTATGAAAAAAATAATAATTACCTTTATCCTTTTTTCCGTAGTTTCATTATTTTATTGTCAACAACAAATCGTTCCCAGAAATATTTCTGAAAAAGACAAGATAACCATTTCACGGGAAACAAGTTTTGTAGCAGCAATAAAAGCAATAGAAGTAATTTCACAACAATCGGAAAACCGTAAAATAGTCAATATGAGTGCATTTGTAGGTGAGATCAGAGTTCCGATAAAACAACTTTATTGGAAAGATGCATTAGACCTGATCGTTGGATACAATAACCTTGTTATGGAAGAAAGACCAGGTGCTTTTATTATTAAAGATATAAAACTGGAAGAAAAAATAAAAGAAGAAGCTGGTGAAGTTGTTATCACCGCATCTACCAGGCAGGTAAGGATCAGTTCAATTTTCTTTAAGGCAGATAGGACTTTATCAGATCAAGTTGGAATAGACTGGACAACACTTCTTGGTGGTAATGTAAATGCAGAAATTAAATTCAAAGGTGCTTCAGCAATTGGATCCGAACTATTCGAGGCAAGTGCATCTAAAGACTTTGAAACAGGTGACATTACAATTGGTGTTGATGTTCTATTTAAAATTATTGAAGGCTATCAGAAAGGAACCATTATTGCCCGTCCAACAATAATTGTTCTATCAGGTAAAACAGGATTTGTTCAAGTCGGTCAGGATTTCTCTGTTAAAACGATCGATGAATCGGGAAACATTATCGATAAGTTTTTTGAAACCGGCCATATTCTGGAAGTTACTCCCAAAATATTGGTTGAAGGTGATAGAGAAGCTATTCACTTAACAGTAAGAGTAGAAAAAAGCTCGGCTATTCCCGGTGAAATATCAACAATAATCAATAAAAGCCAATCAAATACCGATATTTTATTATATGACGGCGAAGAAACAGTGATCGGCGGATTATATGATACCGATACAAAAATTGAAAGATCTGGTATTCCAATATTAAAAGACCTGCCATGGTGGTTCTTCGGGCTTCGTTATTTATTCGGCTATAATAGCCATGAAATTTCAACCAACGAGATGATCATTATTTTGAAGGTTGAATTAATAGACTCAATCGAAAAAAGAAGAGAAGATGCCATCCCGGTAATGGATATATTGGATAGAGAAGAATTACTTAATAAACGTTCTCAAATTATATTTAAACACAAAGAATAGATCAAACCTGAAAATATTTGAACTATTTTATTACATGTTTTAATTTTCTCACGAATTTTATAATATTTTTTTCTGTTGTATCAAAAGAAGTCATCCAGCGTACTTCCGAATGTTCTTCATTCCAAATATAAAAGAAAAACTTTCCCTGTAAACCGGAAATTATCTCTTTAGGAATAATAAAAAAAACGCTTTTAATATTTAGTCTCATAATTTATATAAAATAATTTATTTGGATTTATACTTTTTATGAATGTTATTTTGTCAATTTACAAATAAAAAAGCACTGCCCGAAAGCAGTGCTTAAAATTTTGTTACTTAAAAAATTCTAATTATTTCCTACGTACTGTGCATCACCAAATGCTAAAATCGGATAGAAAATAATGCCAAGAAATAACATGCCAAATCCAAAACCGGTTCCTTTACCAAATGCTTTTGCCAAATCAAAACAGAAGATAATAGACATAATTGGTGAAAAGAAAATCCATAATACGATCCACCAGGTAGGTCTGCTGGTGATTTCCAGCATTAAAATAATATTATATATAGGAATAATACAGCCCCAGCCCGGCTTTCCTGCTTTGGTGAAAATTTTCCACCCGACAATTAGCATAAAGATTACAATTGCAAAATATAAAATCATCATTCCTGCGCCGATTCCGGCAGCAGCACTTGCACCAGCGTCATCATACATAATACATCCTCCTTTTTTTTCTGTTTTGATTAATGTTTTCTTCAAATTTATGTCAAGACTTTTCTCTCCGGCTTAATAGATTTTATAACAATAAGTTATAACATGTTCATATTTGGAATCCTCTCTCTTTTTTAAACTTTATAGTTAAAAAATATATTGACATTTTAACTGTGTAGTTAAACTTGTCATGTGAATGTAAGGATCATTTTTTAACATTATCCGGTAGATGCCGGGTAGGTGGATTAATATGAATAAGACTTCATTGATGGTAAAAATAGATGATACAATAGAAGACATCTATTGTTTCAGGAACATAAGATCATTGAAACGTCCCCTGATAGGAACAGATGTGCCTGCCGGTTTTCCTTCTCCCGCACAGGATTATATTGAAGAGTATCTTGATCTAAATGAACATCTCATTTCTCACCCTTCGGCAACCTATTTTGTGAAAGTGGAAGGCTATTCCATGATAAATGCAGGTATTCATCCGGGAGATATTCTGATCGTGGACAAAGCTGTGGAACCTATCCATAAGAAAATAGTAATAGCAATTGTGGATGGAGAACTGACAGTGAAGCGGCTTCTTTCTGAAAAAGGAAAATGGTATCTGATGCCGGAGAATCCGGAGTTTCCAATGGTGGAAATTACCGGGGATATGGATTTCATTATCTGGGGTGTAGTAACGTATTCGCTACATAAAACAGAGTGAGGCTAAAATGGAATCGTATGCCCTTAAAGCACTTTACGTCATCTTCTTGCACGGATTCTCGGGGAAGATGTGGGAAAGTTGAAAAACGAGAAAGAAACTTTCCCAAAGCTGGCTGAAAGATTTTCAGAGAAAGAGCTTTTGGAAAGTATTGGAATATTACATCCCTCTGTCAAGGGGGACAGAGGGGATTATGGCACGAGACATCTTCGCATTGGTCGATTGCAACAGTTTTTATGCTTCCTGTGAAAAGGTATTTAATCCATACCTTGCCGATAAACCGGTAGGCATCCTTTCCAATAACGATGGTATTATCGTGGCGCTCTCGCCGGAACTGAAAAAACTCGGCATTACCCGCGGCACTCCCGGTTTCAAGATCGATAAAAGACTCATCCGAAAGCATGATATTAAAATATTTTCTTCCAACTATGCCCTCTATGGCGATATGTCTAACCGGATAATGCAGACACTTACCCAGTTCACGCCCGATATTGAAATATACTCCATCGATGAAGCATTCCTCTCGCTTTCCGGCTTTGAATATTTGAATTTTACAGATTACGGCAGAAAAATAAAAGATACCGTGTGGAAATGGACGGGACTGCCGGTTTCTATCGGGATAGGTCCCACTAAAACGTTGGCGAAAGTTGCTAACCGTTTTGCTAAGAAACATAGTTTCATCGAAAATGTTTTCGATATAACCGACCACCCGGATAAAGATAAAATATTACGCTGGATCGAAGTAGAGCACATCTGGGGTGTGGGACGGCAATATGCTAAAATGCTGCGGCGTAATGGCATCGAAAATGCTTTCCAGCTTTCCAGAGCTCCAGATAAATGGATACTGAATAAAATGACGATAGTCGGCTTGCGGATGGTGAAAGAATTACGCGGAATTTCCTGTATAGACCTGGAAACGGACATCGAACCAAAGAAGGAAATTGTATCTTCCAGATCATTTGGAACACCGGTTACAGAAATTCGGGATATGCGGGAAGCAACAGCCGCTTATTGCACACGTGCTGTTGAAAAACTGCGGGAAGAAAAGCAGGTGGCTTCGCAGATAACCGTATTCCTTACCACGAACCGCTTTAAGAACGAACCGCAATATGCCAACTATGCCACAGCACGCCTTCCTCTCCCCTCTGCCTACACTCCGGACTTTCTGAAAGCAGCATCGAAAATTCTTAAAAACATTTTCCGCCCCGGCTACAAATATAAGAAATCCGGCGTAATGATATCTGACATAATACATCAGAGCAAAGCACCACTCGATCTTTTTGAACCTACTTACCTGGATGATCGCCGCAAAACGGTTATGGACTGCATGGACGGCATCAACGAAAAAATGGGTTCCGGCAAATTAGCCTACGCAGCTTCCGGCATCAAGTGCACCTGGCAGATGAAGAGAGAAAGATTAACTCCCGGCTACACTACCAGTTGGTCTCATATTCCGGTGGTGAAGGCATGTTGATATGGAAACTGATAGAAAAATAATTCATGTTGATATGGATGCTTTTTTTGCGGCGGTGGAGATAAGAGACCATCCCGAATATCGTGGTAAACCTTTGATAGTGGGTGGACCACCCAACAGTCGCAGTGTGGTTTCCACCTGTTCTTATGAAGCACGAAAGTACGGCATTCATTCTGCTATGCCCAGTTACCAGGCATATAAATTATGCCCGCATGGAATATTTGTAAAACCAAATTTCGATGCCATAAAAGAAGCTTCACAGATCGTGCGGGAAATTTTCTTTGAATACACCGATCTTGTTGAGCCTGTTTCTATCGATGAAGCCTACCTGGATGTAACCGAAAACAGGAAGAATATTTCCATCGCTACAGAAATAGCAAAAGCAATTAAAAATAGGATATTTGAAGAAACAAAATTAACAGCATCTGCTGGAGTTTCATACAATAAGTTCCTGGCAAAGATCGCTTCTGAAATGGATAAGCCGAACGGTTTGGTAGTTATTCCACCCACAAAAGCTCTGGAGATTCTGGAAAAACTACCAATCGGAAAATTCTATGGTATTGGAAATGTGAGCGAAAAAAAGATGATCTATCTGGGAATTCGTACTGGTAAAGACCTAAAAGAACGCTCTCTAACAGAATTGATAAAACACTTTGGGAAAGCAGGAACGTTCTATTACAATATTGTTCGAGGTATAGATAATCGTCCTGTTATAACTCATCGTATCCGTAAATCACTGGGTTGCGAACGCACCTTTGCTAAAGACATCAGCGATGTGGAAGAGATGCTGGAGGTTCTGAAAAATATCTCACAAAAGATCAGTTCCAAAATGAAAGAAAATAAATTTAAAGCAAAAACTTTGACCGTTAAGATCAAGTATGCCAATTTTGATCTGGTGAGCAGAAGTAAAACCCTGGCTAAAGCTTTCGATAAAGAAGATATCCTGCTTCATTTAGGAAGAAAGCTTTTGCTGGAAACACTTGATCCTAAATGTAAGATACGGCTGTTGGGACTTAGTGTTTCCAACCTGGTGCGGGAAGGGGACAAGATTAATGATCAGCAGATGCTTGATTTTTTCAGTGAAACTGAGTTGACTGTGGGAGATGTTGAAGAAGAATAACTATCTTGATATTTATCTCGTTCACAACGAGAAGGAATGAGGTGTGTTATTGTTATCGAATCCCTTGTAGTTCCCTTTCATCGAAAGGTTCACCTCGTGGAATCTCCGATTATTCGGAGAAAATCTTTGATTTTATTCAACAGGGGGAAACGTAGAACCCGGTGAAATATTCAGCAAGCTGAATTTCACAGGTCAAGAAAAGCAAGAAGAAACTTATGTGTTGAAGACTCGTTTTATATAGTAGTTTTTGAGAAAAAACAAAGGACATATATTTTCGTGTTTCTTAGTGTTCTTCGTGGCTGAATTTTTTAAGAGGATTTATGTGTGGAAGATTTGCTTTATACAGTAGTTTTACAGCTATCAAGGAATATGCGGATATCCTGAGTGAAATCGAAGAACTGGAAGCAAATTACAATGTAGCTCCCGGTCAGAATATTCCGGTAATAATCAGGAAAAATAATGGAAACCACCTTGAATTATGTAAATGGGGACTGATCCCATTCTGGGCAAAAGACCCGAAGATCGGTTATAAAATGATTAATACACGTGCTGAAACCATTAACGAAAAACCAAGCTTTAAATATGCTTTTCAAAAACGAAGATGCCTTATTCCAGCTAACGGTTTTTATGAATGGCGAAAAGAAGATAAACAACCTTATTATTTTCATCTGAAAGACCGAGAACTTTTTACCTTTGCCGGTATCCGGGAAAACTGGAGATCGCCGGAAGGTGAATTCGTGCGATCCTGCTCGATAATAACAACTTCTGCCAATAATGCATCGGAAAATATCCATAACAGGATGCCGGTGATTCTTCCTCAAAAATCAGAATCCATCTGGCTGGCAAATGAAGAACCGGGTAAATTAATAGAACTACTCCAACCTTATCCTCAGAATAAAATATCCTATCATGAAGTATCTAAGGAAGTGAATTCAGTCAGAAATAATTTTCCTGAATTGATTAATCCCTGAATAGATAGCGTTTAACTCACCAGCCTTCGTCAAAACTTCGGTCTTCTCCGGCAGTTGCCGGATACGCCTAGATAAGTCGTATTGGCAGGCGGATTAACCCCAGTGAAATAATCCCGATATATCGTATCGGGACTGTTCCTGCTTTGCAGAATTTCACAGGTGAACACAGATCAGCAAGGATAAAAGATTTAAATAATATGGAATTTTATATCAAACAGTAAAGGTTCTGCGAAATAGAAGTGGAAACCGCTGAAGCGGTTATTGAAAAATTTTTGTCTCATTAACCACCAACTTATCCGTCTGAGCCGGAGTAAACAGTTGGTGGTTAATATGAAGATAGCTGTACCTAACCGTTTCAACGGTTTCAGAGGTTTTTTTATATGTTTTTGCAATATACCATTCATTGACTTTTTAGATTAAATTCAGAAATCTATAAATATTTTTATTTCGACTTCCCTCTAACTTGCTGCTTTTCAAAAGGTTCTTTTATTGATCTTCGTGTTAATTCATGTACTTTGCGGTTGAATTGACTCCTTGATAATCTACAACTACTTTAGAAAAATGCATTTGACAAGGAAAGTTGTATTTTAATTTGTAAAGAATATTGGTCGTATAAAAGAATTGTGGAGTTAAATTGGAAATACTGAGTAATAGAGAATTGGCTATTGTTAGTTGGTTCTTGGTAATTGCTATATACATATCTTTTTCAGCAAAAACGAAGAAAATACGCAAATCTATTATAAAAGTTTTTAAATGCTTTTTCGTAAAAAAAATATTTAGAATTTATATAATAATGATTCTATACATAATATTATTAATTTTTGGTCTTTATTATATTGGTATATGGAAAACACATCAGTTAAAAAACACAATTATTTGGGCTTTATCAGTAGGAGTTTTATCGTTATTTAAGATTAATTCGATTAAAAATGATCCTAAATTTTTCAACAATCTTGTTCTTGATAATCTAAAACTTATTGCAATTATACAATTTATTTTAGTATTTAATACATTCAGTTTTCTTATAGAATTTTTACTACTTCCAATCTATTTTGTAATAGGTAGTATGCTCACTGTAACACAAAACAAAAAACAGTTTCATTTAGTTGAGAAAATCCTTAATTGGATTATAATTCTAATAGGAACAATTACCATAATATATAGCATATTCATGTTGGTTATGAATTTTGGTGAGTTTGCAAATGAACAAACACTTTATGATTTCATAATTCCCCCTATTCTTTCCTTTTTTTATATTCCTTTCATTTTCATTATGATGATTATTTTTTCTTATGAGCTAGTTTTTGTAAGGATTAAGTTTCATATAAAAAATCCGAAAGTTCGAAAATTTGCTAAATTCTATTCGATTGTGAAATTTCATTTTCGAATAAAAGTATTAGAAAGATGGGCAATTTTTATGCAATTCTATAACACAACGACGAAAGAAGATATAAAAAATACAGTTGAACAAATATTAAAGATGGTTTCAATAGAAAAAAATCCGTCTAAGATACCATTAAAAGATGGTTGGTCACCTTATGAAGCAAAGAATTTTTTATTAGATGAAGGATTAGAAACAGGTTATTATCAACCAACAGATCAAGATGAATGGTTCGCTTCTTCTCCACTTATCCAGGTAGATGATAGTATTTTTTCAAATAGTATCTCTTATTGTATTGAAGGAAATGAATTTTCAGCCATAATTCTTAAAGTCATATTGGATGTATATAATCGAAAAACTGCTTTCAAGGCTCATAAGAAGTTATTATCATGTGTACGTAATCTTCTAAAATCTGCATTGAATATTGAAATTACAAATGAATTACAAAACTCAATTATTGAAGAAAAAAATCAAGTAATTCTGATAGATCATTATTCATTGAATATTATAAAACATGAATGGAACAAAAAAAATAATGGTTATTATACTATAAAATTCATATTATCAAATCATTAGGAATATCATTCTTCTTAGCTATATATTTCACGAATCGACCTTTTTGTTTTATTAAACAAATTATCTCAATTTACAAAAACTAAACCACTTGACACTTTATTCATTGTATACTCATTTAGCAACTGCATTAATAATAACGTTTAAAAAATAATAAAAGGAGGGAAAATGATCAGACAAAACAGATCAATTTTATTTTTATTAATTTTTATTCTTACTGTAACTATCTTTACTAATAGTTGTGGAGGTAGTGGCACTAGGAAAGAGAAGGAACCGAACAATTCCATCGACTTGGCAAATGAGATAGCTCTTGGAAAACCATTCTCGATCAAGATCACCCCTGTTAAAGATATTGACTGGTTCAAAGTCGATCTTACCGAGCAGGGATATCTGAAAGTTCAGGCAAGTCAAGTTCCTGAGGATTTAGTATTGGAAGTGAGTTATGCATTATTCCAGGAATGGGAAGGTAAAAAAGAAAAATGGCTCAAAAAGTGGAGTAAGCTTCCCGATGCTTTATTCATTCCCGAAGCCGGAACTTACTATTTTGCCATCATCGATAATTACAATGACAGAGAATCAAAAGAGCCGATCCAGATAAAGGTAGATTTTATCCCGGAATTTGACGCAGGAGAACCTAATAACAGTCCCGAGGTAGCTACTGCTATCGAGTTTGGAACGACCGTAAAACCTGTAATTTTCCCGACTGGTGATCGTGACTGGTATAAAGTTAAGGTAGAAAAGCAGGGTTATCTTCTTGTGAAATCCAAGGATGTTCCCCAAGGAATTAC
>JAUVLE010000210.1 GCA_030595905.1 Candidatus Cloacimonadota bacterium
GATTATTTTTGTTCATTTGGCTGCGAAATGACAATCCTGAGTCGATTTATTCGGAAATATGAATTAAGATGAAAATCGATTATGAGAAATGCAAATGTTGTTTAGTAAAGAATGGGGACTTCCGGGACAGCCCCTTAATGATATGCCGAATATAGGATTAACCCACAACTCCTGCCCTGATGCATATCGGGGTCAGTTGTGGGAAATAATCAAATCCACATATGAAAATTTCAACCATTTTAATGGTTTCTGAAATTTTGCCCTATTTTGCAAAACCCTATTTTTAATAATGTAATGGAGGTATATAACATGAATGAATTTTTAATTGGAAATGGTATTGTAGTAACGCTGGGAAAGAAAAACAGGGTTATTCACGACGGTGCGGTATATATAAAGGACGACAAGATCATTGATGTGGGAAACACAGAAAAATTAAGACTCAAATATAAAAAGCGTAAATTCATCGATGCATCCGGAAAAATTATTATGCCTGGAATGATATGCACTCACCATCACCTTTACAGCACCATGGCAAGGGGAATGTGTCCTCCTGGAGAACCCGCTGCAAATTTTGTTCAGATACTCGAACGCTTGTGGTGGAAGCTGGATTATGCTTTAACTGATAATGATATTTATTACAGCGCTATTATGCCTTACATAGAATGTATAAAAAACGGAACTACCACAATAATAGATCACCATGCAAGTCCCTCCTGCCGTGATGGGAGTCTTGATATAATAGAAAATGCAGCTCGGAAAGCCGGTATCCGTTCATGCCTGTGTTATGAGGTATCCGACAGAAATATTAAAGGAGCAGGTATTGCTGAGAACGTAAGGTTTATTAAAAAATGTAAGAAGAATAAAGACCCGATGGTTTCTGCCATGTTTGGATTACATGCTTCATTTACCTGTTCAACTAAAACACTTGAAAAATGTGTTGCAGTAAATGAAAGTCTCGGTGCAGGCTTCCATATCCATGTAGCTGAAGACCTTGCCGACCGAAAAGACAGCATGAAAAAATATAAGATGCCTACAGTCACCAGGTTACTCAAACAAGGAATAGGTGGAGAGAAAAGTCTTTTTGTCCATTGCATACACATTAATGCTGATGAAATGGCACAGTTAGCTGAGTCTGGTACAACTGTTATACACAATCCGGAATCAAATATGAACAATGCTGTGGGCGTATCTAAAGTGCTCGATATGATGAATAGAGGGATTTTAGTTGGACTCGGAACCGATGGTATGACATCAAACATGTTCCTCCAGATGCGTGTTGCATACCTATTACAGCGTCTGGATAAAAAGGATCCCCGTGTAGCATTTTGTGAAGCGCCACAATTGCTTTTATGGAACAACCCAAAGATTGCCATGAAATATTTCCCTGTAAAACTCGGAGAGATTTCCAAAGGTGCGGTTGCAGACATCATACTGGTGGATTATGATCCGATCACCCCATTTAATGCAGACAATTTTCTCGGTCATTTTATCTTCGGATTGTACGATGCTAAAGTAGATACTACAATCTGCAACGGTAAAATCCTTATGCAGAACAAGAAACTGTGCAAATTAGACAGTGCATCTCTTGCAGCAAAAACAGCTGAACTCGCTAAGAATATGTGGAAACGGATTGAATAGGAAAGTGAAATATAATGCAAAATTTATTTGGCATAATTTCCACTATAATGAGGAGTTAAAAAATATATTTTATAAAATTAATTGCATAAATTAACATTAATTTCATATTGTCCGTAGAAAAAAATCGGAGGTTCAAATGGAAGCTATCAGGAAAATAACGACAGTAAAAAATGGTATAATCTCTTTTAATGATCTAAAGAGATTCAACAGTATGGAAGTTGAAGTAATAATTTTGCCATTATTCGATGATAATTTAAAAAAGTTTGAATCCCAAAAGAAAAAATTCTTAACATTTAATGGAATATTCAAATCTGGACATAAAGATACTTCGAGCAAAGTAGATGAGTTGATCTATGGAAAGTAATTTGTTGTTCGTAGATACGAGTGCTTTTTATGCTTTTGTCGATAATAGCGATGAAAGACACAAAAAAATTACGGAAATTTTTCAAAAAAGAACGGAACATTTCGTTACATCGAATTATGTATTGGATGAATTAATTACTCTTCTTCGAGTTCGAAAGATTCCTTTAAATAAATTTAAATCTTTCATAGATGCTTTGTGGAATAATGAAATTTGTAATATTATCAGAGTTGTTGAAGATATAGACTTTAATGCCTGGCAAATGATGAATAAGTATAAAGAACATTCATTCAGTTTTACAGACTGCACTTCTTTTATACTTATGAAAAATTATAATATTAAAAAAGTATGCACATTGGATAAACATTTTCAAATTGCCGGTTTTGAGGTTATTAGTTAAAAAGAACTATTTATCGATACTTTTATTGAGGATAGGAAAGAAAAGTTGAAGTTATGATGGAAACGATAAAACAAGTTGCAGAAAAAACGATTTTATATCTTCCAAAATATACAACATGGGATGAAATTTTTTATGAGCTTTATGTTGTGAAAAAAATTGAGATTTTCTAAAAAACAGATAATTCACTCTTTTTGCTCAAGATTTGCAAAACGTGGTTGACATAATTTGCACTGTTTTAAGAAATTAACCATAATAAAAATTAAGGAGGTACGGGTATGAAAAACGCAGTCACAATTGATGTTATGCTTAGACGCATCTACGAGATGCGCAGATTATCCTGTATCTTCATTATTCGCTAATTAATTGAGTTTGTTAATAATAAAACCTAAGACCTTCGGAACGGTTTTAAAGTAACATCGAGTTGTCATTACAAGACATCAACCGTTCAAGGTTTCCAACAAACTCAAACCATTTAAAAAAATCAATTTTCAAAACAAAAATATTATATTCCGAGGAGGAAATATGCGTACGAACAAATTTTTAGGTAGAGACTGGTTAAGTCCGGAAATCGATTATACAAAAGAAGAATGGGAAACACTTCTGCGTCTGGCAGAAGAGCTGAAAACACGTTATGCATTGAATGAGGATACATCACATATCCTTAAAGGAAAAACACTTTATACAATGTTTTTTAATAGCTCACTGCGAACCAGAAGTACTTTTGCAGCCGGTATTCAGCAGCTTGGTGGTTTTCACGTGGACCTTGAGCCGGGAAAAACATACACTCCCGCTCGTAAAGGATTTGAAGTTCCCTACAAAACAGAAAGGATCTGTGATGTTGCACAGGTTCTCAGCAGAACCGGAGATGCTTTGGCTATTCGTATGTATGGAAAGCCATCTCAATGGATCTACGGATTTGCACACGAAACGATGAAGGAATTTGCACACTATTCAGATATTCCTATTATTAATATGGAATGCGATGTTTATCATCCATGCCAGGCACTTGCCGATATGCTTACTATCAAAGAAAAATTCGGTGATTTCAAAAAGAATAAATTTGTGATAAGCTGGGCATATTCCGGCTCCACATCAAAACCATTTGCTGTTCCGCAAAGTCTTGCCCTGGCTCCATCACTATTAGGAATGGATGTAGTTCTGGCTCGTCCAAAAGGATTCGAACTCGATCCGGAAGTTACTAAAAAATGCCACGAATATGCTGCTCAGAACGGCAGCACTTTTGAAGAAACAGACGATATGGAATCTGCCTTTGAAGGTGCTCATGTGGTTTATCCAAAATCGTGGGGTGCTCTTCCTTACTTTGCTCAAATGGATAAAAATGGCAAAAAGATCAAAGAAGAAAATCTGGACGGCATGAAAGATCTTTTTGAAAAGAATAAACATTGGATCTGTGATGAAGCTAAAATGAAGCTTATAGACAAAAACGGAATTTATATGCACTGCCTTCCTGCCGATAGAGATATGGAAGTTACCGATGCAGTTATCGATGGTCCGCAAAGTGTGGTTTATGATCAAGCGGAAAACCGTCTTCATGCTCAAAAAGCAATTATGGCAATGCTTATGGGTGGAAGGTTGTAAAAAACCTTGAAAATGGTTTATGCAGAGGAATTCTTTCAATTAGCCTTTTCAACGGTTGGGAGAAGATGATTGTTAGATGAAAATAAATTGGTGTGAAATGAAACCATTGAAAAAGTTCAGCAATAAAAAGTTTCTTTTAAACTTTTTTAATGGTAAATTTGGAGTAAAATATCCGCGATATTTTAAAAAGCAATAACACGGTTATTGCACTCCAAAAAAATAGGAGAAAAAAATGTTAGTAGATATGAAAGGTAAAGATGTAATTTGTACTCAAGAACTTAGCGTTGATGAGATCAATGCATTAATAAAACTCGCAAAAGAAATGAAAGCAGACCGTTATGGAGAGAAATATAATCAGCTTCTAAAAGATCAGACTTTCCTGATGTTCTTCTTCAATCCGTCACTCCGTACTAGAATTTCTTTTGAATCGGCAGCTACGGAACTCGGTGGTCATGCGCAATTTTTGGAACCAAAAACTATGCGTCTGAAAAAAACCAGCGGCGGTGTGGAAGTGCAGGCTGGAGAAACTATTGAAGATGCTGCACAAGTTCTGGCAAGATATGCCACTGGAATGGGAATAAGAATTCTGGAAACTTCCGTAGAAAATTATGGCGACGGCAATGCTCTTTTGCGTGAGTATGCAAAATGGATGAATGTTCCAATTATCAATATGGCTGACGATAAATATCATCCCTGTCAGGGACTTTCCGATGTGATGGGAATGCAGGAACATAAAGGCAATTTGAAAGGTAAAACAGTACTTATGACCTGGGCGCACGGAGCTTTGGC
>JAUVLE010000081.1 GCA_030595905.1 Candidatus Cloacimonadota bacterium
GATTATTTTTGTTCATTTGGCTGCGAAATGACAATCCTGAGTCGATTTATTCGGAAATATGAATTAAGATGAAAATCGATTATGAGAAATGCAAATGTTGTTTAGTAAAGAATGGGGACTTCCGGGACAGCCCCTTAATGAAACAAAAAAAGGCATTAACCGTTTTAACGGTTTCTCATTTTATTGAATTTGACTTTTTAGAGTGGACTCAAACTTGTTTTTAGCTAGAAACCTTAAAATCTTTATGCAAATTAGAAAGGAAGGATGAAATGAAAAAGACATTTTTTATTGTTATGATTTTATTTTTGTATTCGATCGTTTTTGCCAATGATTTTATGAAACCCGTGAATGAAAAAATTCCTCTGGAATTTCCTGCAATTACAGGAAGACCGTATATTGGCTCGAGAGAAATTCCCGATTACGAATTCATCACCGAACCAACAGAAATTATGATGAACTTTTATGATTATATGCCCGGTAGTTACTGCGGCATTCCCATCCAGGTTCAGCCGGAGATTTCCCAGCCGAATGGATTTAATGCAGGAGGAGTTTATATTGTTTTTCATGCCAGGGAAACTGCACAAGCTACAAGACGGGAATACTGGGCATATTTTGATGCGGAAGGAAATTTAGTCGATTGTTCTACTATCGGAAATGTTGATCTGCATGAGGGCTATGGCGGAATCGATATCGATCCCGTAACCGGCGACCCCATCGTAGCATGGCATGGAGATTATGATACACAAATAGCAGGTATTGAAGTAGTCTGCTCTTATGACTTGTATCACGTTTATGGAACTCCCGGAAACTGGAGAGAACCTTTTACTGTCATTAATGATACTATTAATTCTCCAAATCCGCCAATGGACGAATTTATCTGGCCTTATGTTCACATCGGACCTTCACCCGATCCTGACAAAAGAAGGGTTTATATTATCGCGAATAATGCAGATGACACACCCACAGGCAGTCCTTCGGAGAATGTTCTGATAGCTCATGCGGATTTCGATGTAAATGATTTTAACCAGCAATCTACTTTTAATTGGTCATATAATTCGATCCCATTATTGAATCAATGGCATGCGGGTATTCCGGAGTGGATAAGACCGCATCTTTCCATGTGTGTTTCCAATGATGGGAAGGTAGCTTTAATGGGTTATACTAATATGGATTCCATCTTTGTATTTCTTAATGAAAACTATGGTGAAGGAGATTACGAGTATTATTCTGAAGATTATAAATTCGATGTTACCATTCCTACATATCCGGAGGATTATTATTTCTCTTTTATGCATTGTAATCATATGAACAGCATTTTTACAGATGGTTCAAATAAACTTAAGTTCTGTGGAGCTTTTGGATTACAATCTTATGAAGGATTCTACTGGCCATTTTGTATTTACCCTAAAGTTTTCACGTATGATATAGCTAATAATGAATTCAGTTTCTTTGATCTTTATCCGCAGGGAGAATTCCCAAATGATGATGAACCCTTTTTACCATGGAGTACAGAACCATGGACATTGGGTTGGCCTATATGGTATTATGATAATCAGAATGCTTTCCATGAGAACACCTTTAAAATAATAAAAAATGAAGAAAAGAATTGGCTGGCAGCAGTCTGGCATGATGGTTTAAAATCAAAATATGCTCATGAAGGTGTTCCCGGATACGAAGAATGGCTGGAAGTACCAGAAATTGCTATCTGCATTTCTGCAGATAATGGACAGACCTGGTCGGAACCGATCTTCATGAACTCCATTGAAACACCCGAATTCAGCGAAATGATACCTGTTTACATTTATCCCGGAGATCTGATCGAAGATCTGGGAGACGATCACGGCAAACTGCACTTGTTCTTCTTGGATGATTATGAATATGGTTCTTACACTATACCTGGACAAACTTTAGGCGGAATGCAAATGTATGCTTCGCTCGATATAGATTTTGGTCCTTTTGTTTCTACGGGAAATGAAACTGTTCCGCAGGTTTCGTATGAACTTTATAATTACCCTAATCCATTTAACCCAGCAGTTGCCGGAGCCGGTCGCGGTCCTGCAACAACCATTTCTTTTAATATTTCTCGCAAAGACGCAAAGCACGCAGAGCTTGTAATCTACAACATCAAAGGGCAGAAAATAAAACAATATTCAATTTTCAATAATCAATATTCAATTATATGGGACGGAACAGATGAAAACAACCAGCCTGTCTCCAGCGGTGTTTACCTATATAAACTATCGATAGACGGCAAAACAAAAGCCGTGAAAAAAATGATGATGTTGAAGTAAACTTGAGAGACTTGAGTTAAGTTGTTTAATATTCAACTTAACATTTATCCGCCTTAGGCGGACAAGATCTTTCAGACTTGTGCCAGGTCTCAAATAAGATGTTACTGCCGGAGAAGTCTGATTTTTCCGAATGGTTTATAAGTCTGGGGACATTTGTTACTAATGTAACTGATAGGAGAGAACCAAATGAAAAAGAACCTGATCGTTTTATTATTTTGTTTAGCAGCGATGTTGTGTGCTCAAAACGTTGATTGGAGTTGGGTAAAAGCAGCAGGTGGTGAATTACAGGATGCAGGAAACAGTGTTGCTGTAACTGATGAATTCATCTATCTTACAGGCTCGTTCAAGTTAAGCTCGATGTTTGGAAACATAGAACTTAATAGCAACGGTAATTTTGATGTTTTTGTAGCAAAAATGGATTTAGCCGGAAACTGGATTTGGGCTGTTTCTGCAGGTGGAATTGGTTTTGACAGGAGTTATGATATTGTCTTGGATAGCGAAGATAATGTGAATGTGATAGGCAGGTTCAGCAACGAAGTTGATTTTGGATCAGACCATCTGGTAAGTGAAGGTTATACAGACATTTTCATTGCGAAGTTAGATTCCGATGGGAATTGGTTATGGGGGAAGCAAGCTGGTGGAGATAGTCATGATTTTGTGAATTCGATTGCTCTTGATTCTAATGAAAATATTTATATTACTGGAAGTTTCTGGGAAACAGCTACATTTGGGGATTCAACATTCATGAGTTGTGGTGCAGATGATATTTTTATAGCTAAACTTGATGCTACAGGTGAATGGTTATGGTCACAACATTGTAGTGGGGAATATGATGATGCTGGAACAGCATTATGTGTTGATCAAGAGAATAATGTTTACTTCACCGGAAAATTTAATGGTCCGACTAATTTTGGTCCATTTGTGCTCTATGGTGATGGTTGGAATGATATGTTTGTTGTCAAACTCGATCAAGACGGTGACTGGTTGATGCTATTAGAAGTAATTAGTAGTTCTTATTCTTCGGTAAAGCCAAAATCTATCGCTACTGATTTAAATGAATCGGTTTTTGTTACGGGAGAGTTTAATGAATCACTTTATTTTGGTTTACCGACATTGACTCTTACGACCAATGGCATTCAAGATATTTTTGTAGCTAAATTAAATTCTGAATTTATGTGGGATTGGACTACGAGTGCTGGTGGAAGTGGTGATGATTGCGGCAATTCCATCGAATGGGATTCATGTGGAAATATCTGGTTAACAGGTCATTTTTCGGAAATTGCAGAATTTGGTAATGAGCAATTAGAAAGTTTGGGAGAGGCGGATATCTTCGTTTCGGTTTTAAACTTGGAGGGTGAATGGGTGCATTCTGAACGAGCCGGAGGTATCGGGGATGATATTGGAAATGCAATAGATATGAATTCCCGGAATGAAGTAGTTCTTACCGGCTACTTCAACGAAACTGCATCATTTGGTGGATCTTCAGTTACCAGTAACGGTAATGATGACATTTTTTTAAGTATGATCAATCAACAAACATCTGCCCATGAATTATTAGTTTGTTCGAATATTAGCTTATCCAACTACCCCAATCCATTTAATCCGGCAGTTGCCGGAGCCGGTCGCAGTCCTGCAACAACCATTTCTTTTAATATTTCTCGCAAAGACGCAAAGCACGCAGAGCTTGTAATCTATAACATCAAAGGGCAGAAAATAAAACAATATTCAATTTTCAATAATCAATATTCAATTATATGGGACGGAACAAATGAAAACAACCAGCCCGTCTCCAGCGGAATATATCTCTATAAATTATTAGTTGACGGCAAAACAAAAGCCGTAAGAAAAATGATGCTGATGAAATAATAATAAGTCCGGCTTCACCCCGAACGTTTTCGGGACGTCGGGACAGTCCGCCTACTCCGGCAACTGCCGGATACGGCGCGACAAGGAGGATAAAATGAAAAATACATTTTTTATTGTTATGATTTTATTTTTGTATTCGATCGTTTTTGCCAATGATTTTATGAAACCCGTGCATGAAAAAATTCCGCTTAGTATCGATAACCTTATGAGAACAAAGCTAATTCGTCCCGCTAACTCTCGTGATGTTCCTCAATGGGAATTCGTTGTTGATCCTGTTAATCTGCTCACAAATTACTATGACTATATGCCAGGAAGTTATAACAGCACACCTGTCAGGATTCAACCAGCTGATGTTGGTGGTGGTGTTTACATTACCTATCACGCCAGGGAAGCCGCATATTCCACTCGAAGAGTTTACTATGCCTATATCGATGAAGGTGTTTCTGTAACAGTAGCCCATATAGGATTTAATGACCTTCATGAAGGTTACAGCGGCGTAGATATCGACCCCGTAACCGGAGACCCGTTTTGTGCCTGGCATGTGAATATCGATGGATCAGGTGACCTGGAAGTGGTTTGCACTTATGATACATATCACATTCTTCAAAACCCGGGATTATGGCTGACACCATTTGTTGTTATGGATGATACCACTCCACAGCCATACGGTCCTACGGATGAATTTATCTGGCCCTATATTCATATCGGACCTTCACCCGATCCTTATAAAAGAAGGGTTTATGTGGTTGCAAACAATGGAGACTCCACACCTACAGGCAGTCCATCGGAAAATATTCTACTTGCTTATGCCGATTTTAATGAAGCAGATCTGAACAATCAATCTACTCTCGATTGGTCATACAACACAATTCCACTTCTGGATGAATGGCATATGGGTATCCCCGAATGGATCAGACCTTCTCAGTCGTTCGATGTTTCAAAAACAGATGGAAAGGTTGCACTCTTTGGTTATAATTCAAACGATGAAATATATGTATTTCTTAATGACAACTACGGTGAAGGTGACTTTACATATATCTCTGAAAATTACCAATTCGATGTCTGGAATCCACAGAATCTGGATGGATCGTATTATTTTACAGATGAAAATGGTGACCCATACACTCTTTATTGGTCGTTCCTTTATTCTAATCACATGACTTCTATTTTCACGGAAGGTTCAAATAAACTTAATTTTGGTGGCAGCTTTGGACTACAATGTTATGAGGGATTTCATTGGCCATTCTGGAATTTTCCAAAAGCTTTCCAGTATGACCTCAATACCCAGGAATTCAGCTTCCATGATCTTTACATTACCGGTGCAAACCCGGATGACAACATTCCCATGGTTCCATGGGACCTGGATGAAAATGGTTTGGTCGATTCGTATGATCCTAATGGAAATGCAGCACATGTTCATGATTGGCCTATCTGGTTCTGGAGTACCGATGTTGCTTTTCACGAAAACAATATGAAGATGACTTCAAATGATGACAATGGTTGGCTGGTAAATATCTGGCAGGATGGATTAAAGAGTAAATACTACAATGATTGGGGTGATCCTGATTATATCGATTGGGCCGAAATAGCAGAAATTATGATCTCAATATCCAGCGATGGCGGTGCTACCTGGTCTGAGCCGATCATTATGAATTCGCTGGTCGGTGATGAAAATTATGTTACCCAGCTTGATGGAATGATGCCTGCCTATGTTTATTGCGGAGACAAGATCGAAGACCTTGGTGATGGCTGGGGAGAAGTTCATCTCTTCTTCCTTGATGATTACAGCTATGGTTCTTATATTATGGGAAATGGAGACAACCTTGGCGGAATGATGGAATATGCATCCATTAAAATTAATTTTGGAATTCCCAATTTAATTGCAGATTTTTCAGGCAATCCAACTTCAGGAATTTCACCCTTAGAAGTTCAATTTACAGACCTTTCAATAGGGAGTATTATTTCCTGGGAATGGGATTTTGATAATGATGGAACAATCGATTCTTATGAACAAAATCCTAATTATACTTATGTATTACAAGGTGATTATACAGTTTCTTTAACTGTGTCGGATGGAACAGATCAAGATACTGAAACGAAATATAACTATATCACGGTCTTCAATTCTGTGAATGCAGATTTTTCTGCTGATCCAACATCAGGTACTGTACCTTTAGATGTTCAATTTACAGATCTTTCTACAGGAAGTATTGTTTCCTGGGAATGGGATTTTGATAACGATGGCGTTATTGATTCTTATGAACAAAATCCTAATTATACTTATGTATTACAAGGTGATCATACTGTTTCTTTAACTGTTTATGATGTTGTGAACCAGCACACAGAAACAAAAACCGATTACATCAGTGTAATAGGACCAACAGCAGATTTTGAAGCAGATTCAACCTTTGGCTACTGCCCGTTAGAAGTTCAGTTTACAGACCTTTCTACGGGAAGTATTGTTTCCTGGGAATGGGATTTTGATAACGATGGTGTAATTGATTCATATACTCAAAATCCTGTTTATACTTACGCAGTTCCGGATACTTTTTCTGTAACGTTATTCATATTTGATGGAACATATAGTGACCAGATAACAAAAACAGATTACATAATAGTCAATGAAGTTGTTGAAGCGGATTTTATCGCAGAACCTACTTCCGGAGCGATTCCACTCGAAGTTCAATTTACAGATTTATCTGCCGGGAACATCGTCGGAAGGTTATGGGATTTTAATTACGATGGAACAATTGACAGCAATGAACCTAATCCGACATACATATACGAGACACCCGGAATTTATACAGTATCTTTATGCGTTACAGATGGAGTGACCGATGATACGGAAATTAAAATCGACTACATAAATGTTACACAATCAGGGGTTGGCGAAATCCTTCCTCCGGCACAAACGAAATTATATATGAACTATCCTAATCCATTTAATCCGTCAACATCGATCAGGTTTGATGTAAAAGAAAACGAAAAAGGGATTATATCTATCTATAACATTAAAGGTGAAATCGTAGAAAGCAAAAAGTTCATAACCGGAAGACATTTATTTGAATGGAATGCATCAGAATATAGTTCAGGTATATATTTCCTAAAATTAAAAACAGATACTTATTCAAAGGTGAAAAAAATGATGCTGCTGAAATAATATCAGCCTAACCTTCGGAATGCCTGCCATGGTGCATACCATGGGTTTTAGGACTTCTTGCTTTTTTTGACCTTCCGAAGGTTTATAAGCATAAGTACATTTGCTATTAATGTAAGTAAGAAAAAGATTTCATATATGATTTATTAAGAGCGATCCGGATCATTTTATGGACTGCTCTTTTTTTTGTTCTTTACAAATTTTCAGGATAATTTTTTTTTTTGATCGTGATTGCTTTTTTATCGAAGGGGAAAGATATGACCCAAAAAACATTTTTTATATTAGCTTTTTTATACTTGGTTTCCGTTCTGTTTTCTCAAAACTTCGAAGGTTTTGAATCCGGTAACTTTTATACATACAACTGGCAATTCAGCGGTAATGCAGATTGGATTATCACAGCCATCAATCCCTACGAGGACCCCTACTGTGCCCAGGCTGGTGATATCGAAGATGAAGAGATGACATCTTTATCTATTTCAATGGAGACCACGTATGAAGGTGATATCAGCTTTTACTGGAAAGTAAGCAGTCAGGAAAATAGCGATGTTTATAAATTTTATATTGATAATACTGAAATTGAGAGTATATCCGGAATGCAGGAGTGGGAGTTATTTTCTACTTCCGTTCAACCCGGTATTCACACTTTCAGATGGAGCTATATAAAAGATCCAGGCGGTTCGGATGGTATGGACACAGGCTGGATAGACAATATCACTTTTCCGCCAACAACAACTTTCGATAATGATCTGTCAGCTAAATCAATATCCGGTCCTCCCGCTGTTTATCAAGGATGCTCTGGTGTTTATTATGTTTGCATAAAAAATTATGGAAATAACGATCAGGAAAATTATACAATAAAATTAATACGTGAAGGTGGTGAAATCCTGGATGAGTTGAATATAGCCGAAACAATTGAATCTGAAGAAGAAGTTTTTCACAGCCTTGTCTGGATAGTTCCTCCAGACGAACCGGCAACAATAACCCACATTTATGCAGAAGTTTTCTTAGAAAACGATGAAGACCTCTCCAATAATACTACCTCAAATTTACAGGTTAACATATTAGAGATCGGGCTGATGGAAATCCGAGTAGGATATGGTACTCACAAAACTAATTGGTATCCTTTTAATTTTTATTTTGAGAACAATATTTCCGAAACCATCTATTTTCCTACGGAGATCAATCATACAGGGATCATTCACGCAATTGCCTATTACAATGACTTTACTTCGTATCTTCCCGATAAGTCCGTGAAAATCTGGATGAATATGACAGCGCAAAGTAACCTGACTAGCGGTTGGATACCGGCTACTTCCTTGAACCTTGTTTTTAATGGAATGGTTGATTTTCCATCCGGCTCAAACACTATCATGATTCCTCTGGATAGCCCTTTTCATTATACCGGAGGAAATCTTGTTATGATGACATACCGTGTATGGGAAAATTTCACCTATAGTACAGATGATCAATTTAATGAAACAATAACAACTATACATTATGATAGAACAAGAGCAGTTAACAGCCATTCTGTAATTTACCCGAACAATCCGCC
Organism: Candidatus Cloacimonadota bacterium; assembly: GCA_030595905.1. Classification (GTDB taxonomy): domain Bacteria; phylum Cloacimonadota; class Cloacimonadia; order Cloacimonadales; family TCS61; genus JACNIV01. The sequence goes on from JAUVLE010000081.1 coordinate 8,867, forward strand.
AGCAACCTCCTATGTATTCAGCAGGTTTCCTAATACGAGCTTTTTTCTGGAACTCGATGGACTTGGCGTTATAGAAGGAAATGTTTATGATTCGGGTGGAGTCATAATACCGAGCGCAACTATAACCATTGAAGAAACGCAAATTACTACCGTCAGCAACGGCTCTGCATTTTATCGTTTTGGAAATGTTTTTGAAGGTTCATACAATCTTACAGCTTCAAGGTATGGATATTATCCGCAGTCGATACCCTGCAATGTTATCGAAGACCAGACAACTGTGATAGATTTTTCTCTGGAACCTGTGGGGACGGTTGAAATCTGTGGTCATGTGGAGGGAAGCGACCAACCTCAAACAGGTCTGGAAGGTGCTGTTGTATTCCTTTATGGTGTTCAAGATTATGATACTGTTACAGATGTAAATGGTGATTTTATCTTTCCGGAAGTTTTTGAAAATAATGACTACGATATACAAATTTCAAAGTTTGGATATGAATCATATTCAGAACAAGTGGCGGTTGGCAATATTAATCTTGATCTGGGAACAATAGTCCTGAATGAAATAACTTTCCCGCCGTATAATGTAACTGCCACACAAGATATACAAGGCACGGAAGTTGAAATAACATGGGAGGCTCCATCGGATTATAGAATGCTGGAATCTTTTAATGTATATAGATTTAAAGAAGAGAACCAGCAAAACCCTTATACCTGGATCATAATAGCAACCGAACTGGAAGATACATGTTTTGTTGATACACTGTGGGAATATATTTCGCCCGATTTTTATCAATTTGCAGTAAAATCTGTTTATACAAATGGAATAGAATCAGAGCCGGCATTTTCAAATATACTGGAAAAAGAATCGGGAAGCGGTACTCCACAGGATATTCAGAATTTAAGAACTCAAATTGTAGGAATCTTTCCCAATCCATTCAATCCGGCAGTTGCCGGAGCCGGTCGCAGTCCTGCTACAACTATTTCTTTTCAATTTAGCAACGACCCCGGTATGCACCAGGGCAGGCAAAACCAACAAAACGAACAAACACAGATTGAAATTTATAATCTTAAAGGTCAAAAAGTCAAAACCTTTTCAAATCTCCAAATCAACAAATCTCCAAATCAACAAATTCTCTGGAACGGCACAGATGAAAATGGCAAATCACAACCATCGGGAATTTATTTTATTAATCTAAGAATTGATGGAAAAAGTATAGATAGAAAGAAGTGCTTGCTGCTTAAATAAAAAACTTTAGAATGTATAAAACTTGTGTTAAGGTGGCAGACAATCTTGACTTAAGTTTGAAGAATGAACAAGATTTTCAACTTGTGTCAAGTTTTGTTGTTTAATCTCACATCAATTTAGAACGTTTTATCAAATAACCCAGCAGGTTATCTTCAAAAGGTGTTTCCGTGGTTATCGGATTATATTCAATGAACGATTCATGGCATTTGGTTTTCAGGTAAGCAGCATTTTCATTATAAGCTTCAAGATAATCCTTCCTGATCTGCCAGGGTGAAACAATTATCTTTTCACCGGTCTCGGAATCTACAAACTCTGTTTCTCTTTTAAAATCGAAATCCTGTTCCTTTTTATCCTGGATATGAAAAAGAATTACTTCATGTTTCTGATGTCGGAAGTGCAGTAATCCCTGCAAAATTTTATCCGGATCGTCCAGCATATCGGATATCAGGATTATCAATCCTCTTTTTTTTATTCTGTCTGCCAGGGAATGCAATATCTCAACCGTATTCGTAGTATCTTCCGGTTTCAAGGCAAAAAGTTTTTTGTGCAGGATGTTCAAGTATGACCTCATAGAGCGGGGAGGAATATAATCGGTTATTCTATTTGAAAAAGTGAGAAGTCCCACTGCATCCTGTTGTGATATCATCAGGTAGGATAGGGCAGAGGCAAATGCTTTAGCATATTCGAGCTTGGAAAAAGTTCCCGATGAATAACCCATAGATGCGCTGTGATCAACGATGATGTATGATTTAAGATTGGTTTCTTCTTCGTAACGTTTAATGTAATAACGGTTCGTTTTGGCATATACTTTCCAATCTACGTTCCGGATGGCATCGCCAGGGTTGTATTGGCGGTGATCGGAAAATTCCACACTGAAACCATGATATGGAGATTTATGTAAGCCTGTGATAAAACCTTCCACAATAAGCCTTGCCCGCAGATTGAATTTGTCTATACGAGCTATAAATTCTTCGGAAAGATAATTTGTCCTGTTCTTTGTCATCAAAAAACCTCATTTCATTTTAACTTCAAAAGATCTGCATAATAAGATTGACATCAAACAGTTATTGCTGTTTTGTATGTCAAGAAGAAACTGAGCATTTGGATGGTAGAAAGATGAAAGAAAGAATTTCTAAAGATATTATGCAACCCTTCGAATCCAGAAAACCCTACGAAATCCCAACTGATATGGAAATCTCCCGTCCCCGGCAGGGAACCATACTTATTTGGCTGTTTATCAGCGGATTGGTTTTATCATTAATTACAGTCTTGTTTGTTACAGAACTTGGATACCATGGTTTTAAAGCCGGAGAAATGGGAACCATGATCGGCATTTTTGGAGCGATAGGTCTGTTCTTCCTGCTCCCATGGCTCATTCTGAACATTGTGATAACCATCGGAATTATTAAAAGAAAAAGATGGGCAATTATTCTATCGATTATTTATACGTGTGCAGTCGGTATTTTTATCGGACTTTTTGCTCTTGATTGTGGAATAGAGTTTTTTTGTGTGGCAATGATCTTTCCGGGTTTGATATTATGGCTTGAGATAGTTTGTCTGAAACACCCTTATTACAATCCGAATAAATTTAAATAAACAGCTACTGCATTTACTCTTTTTTACTATTCCTCCGGTGCTAAAATGCAATTTACCGGACATAC
>JAUVLE010000252.1 GCA_030595905.1 Candidatus Cloacimonadota bacterium
AACATTGTTAAATTAATTGGGCGCCTTAAATATCGAACAAGTTACGGACAGAATGTACTTCAGCACTCCATCGAAGCTGCATGGGTCTGTGGAATTCTGGCTTCTGAACTTAGCTTAGATCAGGAACTTGCACGTCGAGCTGGCTTCCTGCATGATATTGGGAAAGCAATTGATCACGAATATGACGGTTCACATGCAAAATTAGGTGCAAATGTCGCACGTAAGAACGGTGAAAGTAAGATTATCGTAAATGCTATCGAAGCTCATCACGAAGAAGTTGAATATCAAAGCGTGTATGCCATTCTCACACAGGTTTCAGATGCTGTGTCCGGTGCACGTCCCGGAGCAAGACGTGAAATGCTGGAAACCTATATGAAGCGCCTTGAAAAAATGGAAGAAATAGCAAATTCTATCGAAGGCGTGAATAAATCTTTTGCCATTCAGGCTGGTAGAGAACTTAGAATTATTGTAGACCCTGTTTCTATAGATGATACAAAAACCGCATACATTGCTTCTGATATTGCAGAAAAGATCGAGAAGGATATGCAATATCCCGGCCAGATAAAAGTAATGGTAATAAGAGAAACACGACAGTCTGCCATAGCAAAATAATGAATATACTTTTTATTGGAGATATTTTCGGAGAACCCGGAAGACGGGTAATAAAAGATCATCTTCCTGGTCTTAAAGAAGAGTTTCAGATAGATATCTGCATTGCAAACGGAGAAAATGTTGCCCATGGAAAAGGAATAACAGAAAAAACAGCTTCCGAATTATTCGATAGCGGGATTGATGTTTTTACAAGTGGTAATCACCTGTGGGATAGAAGAGAATCAATTGAATATCTGAAAATCGAAAAAAGAATCGTTAAACCGCTAAATTATCCGGATGGAGCAATAGGATTCAAATCTTACATAAAAGAAATAAATAATAAGAAAATTGCAATAGTAACTCTTGTAGGTCAAGCTTTTATGTGGTCTGCAAATTCTCCTTTTACAACGTTAGATGAATTCCTGCCGGAATTGAAAAAAGAAACAGATAATATCCTTGTGGATATTCACGCAGAAGCAACTGCCGAAAAAAGAGCTCTGGGTTATTATTTTGATGGAAGAGTGAGTGCTGTTATTGGAACACATACTCATATTCAAACTGCCGACGAAGAAATACTGCCATCGGGAACTGCCTATATCACAGATGTTGGCATGACAGGTCCTCACGATTCGGTTATCGGCATGGATAAGAATGTGGTTCTGAAAAAATTGGTTACCTGTATGCCTCAAAAATTTATAGTTGCTTCCGAAGGTTTGCAGATAAATGCGGTTTTTATTAAATTAAATGATAAGGACGGAAAAGCCTTAAAGATTCAAAGGATCAGAAGAAAAAACCTATGACGCAAAAATTAACTGCCAAACCAATAATAAAGCAAATTTATTCAAATCTAATATTTGAGATTGAGAAATTTCATCTTTCACCAAAGCTTGTAATAATTATTATCGGGGATGATCCGGCTTCTCTATATTATATACAAAATCTGGAAAAGAAAGGAAATAAGGTCGGAATTGCTGTTGAAACAAAGAAACTCCCGGCTTCGATCTCTATGAAGATATTATTGAACGAAATAGAGCGTCTTAATAAAGATGGAACTGTTCATGGAATAATGATTCAAAAGCCTTTACCCTCGCACATCAATGAATCTGAGATCATTATGAAGCTTGATCCGAAAAAAGATATGGATGCTTTCCATCCTTTGAATATAGGCAACCTGGTCCTAAATAAGGAAGGTTTCGTTCCCTGCACTCCAGCAGCAGTGCTTGAAATACTATCATTTTATAATATTGCTACAGAAGGGAAAAATATTGTTATTATCGGAAGAAGTAATATTGTTGGAAAACCACTTGCCAATTTGCTTTTAAGAAAAAGTAAAACCGGAAATGCTACTGTTACGATCTGTCATAGTAAAACCTCTAACCTGAAAAATGTTACCAGAAAAGCAGATATACTGATAGCAGCTATAGGGAAAGCATTGTTTGTTCATTCGGATATGATAAAATATAATGCAATTATTATCGATGTGGGTGTTAATCAGGTGGAAGATGCAGAAAAGGGTTATAAATATGTAGGTGATGTTGACTACGAAAATTGCTTTGAAAAAGCTTCAGCGATCACACCTGTTCCGGGAGGAGTTGGCTCTGTTACAACTGCTATGTTATTGAAGAATGTTCTTATTGCCTGTAAAAATCTATCATAAAAATGATAATTTTATTGACGAAAATAGTAAACAAAGTAAATAAAGTCCAAAAAAATGATTTTTTTGAATAAATAGGAGGATTCAATGTTTAAAATTAAACATACCCTGATTTTAATAACAATTTTGATCTTACTCGGTATTATCTTTAACGCATGTGGAAGAAAAGACTCATTATACTCAAATCTAAAACCTATAATTAGAATAACTTCCTATGAGGGTGTTGAAGAACCTGCGCAAATCGATTCTACAGCTCCTGTAAGCTTCCGACAAAGAATATATTGGGAAGCATCTGATGAAGACGGAGTAGTAGAAGGCTATGCGTTCAGGATAACAGATCTGACCGGCAACCCTATCCAAACTTATGGATACGAAATCCTTGATGAGGATGGGTGGATTTACCATTATCAGGAAGGAGCAGATGAATCTATCCCTCTGGAAACAACAGAAGCAAAAACAATCTGGTCAAACCAGATTTATGCTGATATTAATTTCCCTGCGAATGTGAATGGAGATAGTGCAGAAGTTTCTTGTATCTTTGAAGTTAAATGTATCGATAACAGAGATGGAGAATGTGAGAATTCTGCTCTTAAATATTTTTATGTAAATTCCGAACGACCACTTTGCACGGTTACTTCCACACAGGGAGAGATAGATGGTAAAACAATTGGGGTAGGCGTTGTTCTTAGTTTTAACATCTTCGATGATGACCCTTTTGTTGGCAGTGTTCCCAATTACTTTAAATTCAAATTGTATAAAAGAAACCTTGATGGTGATACTCTTTCTGTGGATGAAGGTGGTTATCCGGACACTCTATTAACCACTGAATTTGAAGAAAATGTAAATGAATTCCTTATTACCTGGGATTCTTATGATAATACACGTCCATATCTAAGGACAAATAATATGATTAATGGCGTTGCTCAGGATTCCACATTTATTACTGCATGGGCTATAGATATCGCAGGGATCATATCTGATCCGGTAACTGTCACTTTCCTTGTTAAAGAAGGATTCTATCCTAAAACCCTGGTTTATAGCGGCGAGACTCAACAAGGATCTCCTACAGTAAATGATATTTTTGTTCTGGGTGAAAATCATTTTGCATATCAAAATGAAACAAACGAAGTTATTCCTAATGTAACAACTGCGGATGGTGTTCATTTTTCAACTCCATTTTGGATCGATAAAGACCTATATTTTTCGACTTTATACAGTAACGATCTTAAAATTTATATGAAGTGGGGATATAATGGTGAATATGATAGCAATGACCCGGATGAAACGAAAAATTTAGAGGTTCTCGATGAACTTACAGGTTCTCCATATTCTTCTGAGATCAAATATTTTGATCTGAGGTTAGATGGTGAACCTTATTACTATGCACCGTTACCTGCTGAAGAATATAATTATATTGATGAAGAAACCGGAAAAGAATGGCTGAGAGTTCCCATAAACCATGAAATTGCACAAGAAACAATATTTACATATCTGCAACCCGGAACTCACAGATTTGAAGTGAGAGCTGTCGATCTTCAGGAAGTTGCAGATAAAACTCCGGCTGAATTAATATT
>JAUVLE010000236.1 GCA_030595905.1 Candidatus Cloacimonadota bacterium
AAAACATAAAAAGCAACGTCAACCGGAGTTATATGCGGTTTCAAACTCTCACCAGCTTTCAAATGCAAATGCATGATTAGTGCATGATCTTTGTCATAGATTTTGTAGGCATTAATTCCATGTGGAGTTTGTGCTAATTTAAGTTCTTTGTAATTTCTAATTTTCATATTTCTTCCTTGTTTATCCGTGTAATCCATGAGCTATATTTTTTCTTTTTCAGTAAAATCCGATAATTTGATATTTTGGAAAATCTGATAAATACTTTGCGAAATATTTTTTAAAGCATCACCAAAAATACAATTCTCAAAAGGACAACCGGTTTTATGCAAAGGGCAGTCATTCAGGATTATTTTAGATTCTACGATCTCATAAATATCCAGGAAGCTGATTTCATCTGCAGGTTTATTCAATACAAAACCACCAGTAGGACCACGAAAAGACCTGATGATACCGCTCTTACTTAACCTCTGGAATATCTTAGCCAGGTGAGCTTCTGATGCGTCTAATTTTTCTGCCAGGTATTTTGCATTTACTTTATTAGGACTTTGCTGAGCCACGATTGCCAGTCCGTGTAAAGCTAATGAAACAGCTTCCGAAATATTGATCAAATGCGACATTCTAATCCCCATTATTAATTTAGGTACTTAAATACCGAAATAGGTTTTTTGTGTCAAGAAGTTTTTTCTGCTGATTAAAAGTTTTTTCTGTCCCACCGATTGACCCGGTGAAATATTCTTTCAGAATTTCACCCTAATGAAATAAAGAAAGATTTCATTGGGCAAGCAGGTTGAAAAATCAGCGGTTACTTTTTCCCTGTCATTCTCTCAAAAGAGGGAATCTACAATATGGATTCCCGTTTACACGGGAATGACAGTAACAGCAAATAGGGAATGACAGAAGAGAAGGATAAAATCATTTCCCACGAAAAGTCGGGGTATTATTTGATTCCTTTTCTTTAAAAATTTTTTGATAATAATTGTAAGTCTACAGAGTTTATTCTAAATGTTCTAAATCTGCAAAATCCTGGTGCCTACCGGTTGCTCTTTTATTTTTCTTGAGGTTTTCCAAATCTATAAAGTTTACTTTCGTCCCGCCAATTTCCACTTCTATTTTTGCTGAGTAACATATATCAAACTCAACACCTGTGATATCTGTTAGAAGATCAATTCGATTTGGAGGATATCCTAACTGGATAACATAACCAGGTTTTATAAAGTCCTCTATTTTTAAATCAAGTGAGTTAAATCCAAATTCTTTCATTGCTTCGATAAGTTTTTTTGCATTTTCCTTATCGGGATAAATCCAGATATCGAGATCTTTTGTGTAGTGTGGATGCCCGTGCAAAGCAACTGCATAACCACCGACAATAAGATAACGGACAAAATTATCGTTTAATAATTTTATAAACTCTTTGAAATCTTTGTTTATTATCATATTCCCAACTATTATATTCCTCTCTAATAGATTCTAAAGCTGAAAGACGTTCCTGATAAGACTTTGTTTGCCAATAGGTAAAATCAGTATTTACTTTTTCCAGCTTTTCTTTTCTTATGATTTTCCTATTAACTCTTGAAATCGTTTTCATTCTTTTCTTTTTCCTCAATATACAATTGCTTTTTATATTATAAAAATATATCTGTCAATTTTATTTTTCGATTCCCTCTTTAGATGGAATGACAGAAGAGAAGGATAAGGAATGATAAAATCATTTCCCACGAAAAGTGGGAGCATTTTTCGGTTCTTTCCCTTTTAGAACTTTATGATAATAATCATAAGTCATCGGATTCAGCTCGGATAAATTTTCCGCTTCGGTAACTTCACCCAGAAAGATCGTGTGACTGCTTGCATCCAGAGTTTCAATTACCTTGCATTCTATGTAACCTACTGTTTTATCCAACACGATGGGAGCACCATTCATACCGATTTCGTAGTTAATATCAGCAAATTTATCAATGTCTCTTCCGCTTCTGAATCCAAATCTTCCAATTTCTATCATAGTCCATTTATCGGAAATAATAGAAACTGTAAATATTTTGCTTTTTTTTATGAATTCATGGGTCAAGTTTTGTTTGGCAATGCTGATGGCAATTGTTGCCGGTTGTGGTGTGATTTGAAAAACAGTATTGGCAAGCTGTCCGTTTATTTCGCTTCCTTTTTTGGAACTTACGATGTATAAGCCATAAGATATATTGAATAATGCATTCAAATTCATATAATTATCCTTTTGCTTTTATTATTTATAATAAGCATTGCTTTCCTTTAAATAAATAAGGAGATGCTAAAATTGTAGCATCTCCTTCCAAATACTAATCAACCGGACTGAACATATCTGTGCCGACACCACATTCAGGACATGTCCAATCTTCGGGTAGATCTTCAAATTTCACATTGTCATTTTCTGCAGGATCATAAACATATCCGCATACATCACATACATATTTTTGCATTTTCTCCTCCATTGTCACGGCGTAGTTTTGACGAAGCCGGATTGTTCCGGTGTAACCCTTCAAAGCAAAGCCGGATTGATTTTTGCCACCTGTCTTCGTTACATTTCAGTCTTCTCCGGCAGCTGCCGGATACGCCCCGACAAGACGCCACGGCAGGCTGATTTTCACTGACTGACACTGATTTTTTCTGGTTACCAAATCCTTGGTTGGTAATTTCTTCTCTCTTTTATCATGTGTAAAATGTATCCAAGCTGGGAACAGTGAAATAAATAAAAAAGATTTCACGTCCTAAAGGCTTGGATACAAGAATAGAAATCTTGGATACAAGAATACCAATGGCTAAACACTAATTCAACATTTTTTAACAGAATGAACAAGATGAACAGGATTTTTTTAAAATTTATTATCCTGTAAATCCTGTTGATCCCGTCTAATATTTCCATTGAAAAGTCTGTATAATTCATAATGGCTATTTTTAATAATTTTCTACCCAAACCTCAAAATGCGCCTGTGGATGATCACAAACAGGACAAATTTCAGGTGCTTCGATAGATTCAACAATATGACCGCAATTTCGGCATTTCCAGAATACCTTTCCTTCTTTTTTGAAGACAATGTGATCTTTCACATTATTAAGAAGTTTCCGATATCTTGTTTCGTGCCTTTTTTCTACTAAAGCTACCAATTCAAAAGTTTTTGCTACTTCATTAAAACCTTCTTCTTTGGCAATTTTCGCAAAAGTCGGGTAAAGATCAGTCCATTCTTCCTGCTCACCATTTGCCGCATATTCCAGATTTTTTAATGTATCTGAATAAGCAACCGGATAGCCGGCATTGATTTCAATTACATTTTCATTCATACCATTTTTGATTAACTGTTTCATAAACAATTTTGCATGTTCTTTTTCATTATCAGCAGTTTCATTAAAAATTTCTTCAATTTGTCTGAAACCTTCTTTACGAGCAACAGATGCATAATAATTATAACGCATCCTTGCTTGAGATTCTCCAGCAAAAGATTTCATCAAATTTTCTGCTGTTTTGCTTCCTTTGAATTCCATAATTTTTCCTCCTAAGTTTTGCCACCCCAGTTAGTCAACGGGGCAGGCTGACTTTTTTTATTCTGGTTACCAAACTGTCAGGCTGTGTGAAAATGAAATTTTTCTGCCACAGAGTGTCGGACTACTGTTTTCACACAAACCCGCTTGGTAATCTCTTTTCTTCAAAACAATTCTCTGGTTACCAAACCCCTGTTTGGTAATATCTTCTCAAATATGTATCCAAGCTGGAGCTTGGATACAAAAGTACAACTTTACTATCTGTGCAAGTTTTGTGGCTATTTTTAATAATTTTCTACCCAAACCTCAAAATGTGCCTGTGGATGATCACAAACAGGACAAATTTCAGGTGCTTCGATAGATTCAACGATATGACCGCAATTTCGGCATTTCCAGAATACCTTTTCTTCTTTTTTGTAGACTTTGTGATATTTTACATTATTAAGAAGTTTCCGATATCTTGTTTCGTGCCTTTTTTCGACTAAAGCTACCAACCTAAAAGTTTTTGCTACTTCATCAAAACCTTCTTCTTCCGCAACTTCTGCAAAAGTCGGATACAGATCCGTCCATTCTTCCTGCTCACCATTTGCCGCATATTCCAGATTTTTTAATGTATCTGAATAAGCAACCGG
>JAUVLE010000322.1 GCA_030595905.1 Candidatus Cloacimonadota bacterium
GATGGTGTGTTATGGTTGCCTGTCGACCCAACTTCCGGAATTGTTCCGGCTGGTCAGAGTGCCCAGATCACAGCTACATATGATGCCTCCGACCTGGAAGAAGGTGAATATACTGCAAACATAATAATTAACAGCAATGATCCTGAAAATCCTGAAATAATAGTACCTGTTACTCTTACAGTGGGTTATGTGAATGCAGGAAATGAAACAGTTCCTGTGACCACAATACTTATCGGCAATTATCCGAATCCGTTCAATCCAACAACAACGATCAGCTTCTCAACAAAAGAATCAGGTAATGTTTCAATTAACATTTACAACATGAAGGGTCAGCTTGTTAAGACACTTGTAAATGAGTATCTTGAAGAAGATTATCATAATGTTGTATGGAACGGTAAAGATAACAGCAATAAGGCAGTCTCAAGTGGATTATATTTCTATAAGATGATATCTAATAACTATACTGCAACAAAGAAAATGATCCTGATGAAATAAATGAGGTCTTTATGAAATACTTAACAAAGAGTGTTTTAATGACACTCTGGTTATTGTTATTCATTCCTGCTTTTATTTCTGCCCAGCAGGTTTTACTATGGGATAATGACAACGGTTCTGATTTCCTCGACCCTGAAGGTAGCGGTTATGTGGGTTGCCAGTATAAAATACAGCAGGCATTAACAGCAAATGGAATAACTTACAACACAGTGTCCACTTTGCCTGTAGACTTGTCCGGTTACGATGTGGTTTTCGTAACATTGGGTATATATTGTCTGGGTTGAGGGGCAACTCCACCAGGTACCGTGGGTACCACTCAACAAACAACTCTTATTAATTTTTTAAACAGCGGCGGTTCTCTGTATATCGAAGGAGTTGATGTTGGTTTCAATCATAACTCCACTGCTTTCTTTGGTTATCTTGGAACGAATTACATCAATAATGGAACAGGAAGCGGGATCAATAATATCGTTGGAGTGGAAAACACTTTTACAGCCGGTGATAACTTTACATTTCCATTCAATACCGATCCTGATTATATGGTGGATGTGCTCGGTGCAGATGAAGGAACTCTTTATTTCACCTGCCAGAATGGACTTGGTCGTTCGGTCTATTATGATGAAGGTTCATATCGAATCATCTGCACTTCTTCTATCTTTGGAGTGATGGCAGATGGGGAAAGTCCCAATACAAAAGCGAATCTGATGGCTCGATATTTTGCATTTCTATCAAACGATCCTGATCCGCATATATGGGCTTCGGCAGATGAACTGGATTTTGGTATCCAGTATCTGAACTATCCCGCAACAATGAGCGTGAATATACGTAATTCAGGCTATGTTGATCTGGATATAACTTCTATTGAGGTTACTAATGATGAATTTTCATATATGGGTGCGACAACCTTTAGTCTGGGATGGGGTGAAGAAGCAGAGATCGAGATTGTTTTTAACGCCCTCAGCACAGGAACTTTTACCGGAACACTAACCATAGAAAGTAATGATCCTGACCAAAATCCACTATTGATAGAGCTGACAGCAGAATGTATTGGCTCACCCGAGATAGAAGTTACTCCCACAGAACTTATTGCTACTGTCCCGTCCGGCGAGATAGATTCAGATATTCTTACGATCTATAATAATGGGGAATCTGATCTGAGCTTTCAAATATTAACTACAGAAACTACAACTGATCTGAATATAAATATTTCTAAGCGACCTGCAAGGCGTGGCTATTCTGTTCATCAGGTTTTAAATAGAGATAATTCGCAAAGCTTGCAAACATACCTGAAACTAGTCTCTTCTTTGAGAGATTCTATTATGTCATTTGCAGATGATATGGAAAATGGAATTAACGGCTGGACAACTGAAGTTTACGGCGGAGCACCGGATGACCTCTGGCATCAAACCGAACTGAATTGTAATACTCCTACTCATAGCTGGTGGTGTGGCATCGAAGGACAGGGAAATTATAACACAGGCAGCAGGACAAACACCGCTGTTATCTCTCCTGTGATCGATCTGACAACGATAGATACGACCGTTACCCTGCAATTCTTTGAAAATTACGAGACGGAAACTGGTTACGATTACTGCATGGTGGATGTAACAACTAATGGAGGAACCAGTTGGACTCAATTAAGGGGTTCAGCAGGGTCTGGAACTGCTCCTTCCGGAAGCAGTGGCGGCTGGATAGCAACTATTTTGGATCTAACCGAGTTTGTTGGAAATGAAATCCAGATACGGTTCTATTTTGATACATTAGATGGGCTTTATAATAGTTTCGACGGTTGGTTCTTTGATGATGTTGTTATTTAT
>JAUVLE010000215.1 GCA_030595905.1 Candidatus Cloacimonadota bacterium
GACATTAATCCTTGATCCTGCCACCCTGATGCGTAAGGAATCAATATCTGCTTTAATCTTGTGGACGCTTTGGTTTGCCCATATCTCTACATTAAGGCTGCGATAATAATCATGATAATAATCATCTCCATCATAATCGATAATATCTACATAATCAAAAAAGCTGTCATTAACATAAAGAGTGTAAACATTTTCCAGTAAGACCTGGGTGTTCATTGAACTGGAGAGTGTTTGAGGAGAAATGTGAGCAATTTCAAAACAAATTTCATCGATGTATGGATATGTTGCATCGATTATCAAGCCGGCATACAGGTTCTGATCATCTTCACTTAACCTGCGGAAGTTATTCCGCAAGTCCATTTTCAGCCAATTCGGGGCAATTTCTACAGCAGTTTCCGCATCTTCCGTAAGATAATCTTCCGGTAGAGATAATTCCAGATAGTTGGTGCCGGTTTGTATCGAGACATAACATTTTTCTCCTGATGGAAGAAGTTTTGAAAAAGAAATGGAATCTACCAGACTCCATTCTGCGAAAACTAAAGTTGAGAAAATAAAAATAAAAACAAAACAAAATAGAATTTTAAAATTGCTTTTCATGGGTTATCTCCTTCGTTTATTAATTTTTTTTTCAATATTCCTTATAATTATGACATTCATTTCATTTGAAATTTATCCTTTTTCCGAAATTTCAAATTTGTTAAACTTATGTAAAGATTTTTTTTAAATTAATAATTTATTGAAATGAGTTTCGTATAAAGTAATAAAAAAAAACCACTCTTTTTTATAAAGTGGTTTTCTTAAAAATGAGATGGTATTATTTCAGAAGGAGCATCTTCTTCGTAGAAATATATTTACCCGATTTAAGCGTATAGAAATAAATTCCGGAACTCACGGGCTGATTGTTTTCATCTTTTCCATTCCAGGTTACGTGGTGAAGCGACTCCGTCGCTTCTGCAATAACGTGGTTATTGCACTCCAGAGTTTTCACTTTCTGACCTTTAATATTGTAGATTTCGATCTTTGCGTTCTTCGCGTCCTCTGCGGTGAAGAAAGAAATAGTTGTGGTCGGGTTGAATGGATTTGGGTAATTGTTATAGAGTATGATCTCAGAGCAGTTTACAGGATGATCACTATGAACGAACGGTTCTGTTACGGTTGTAAAAAGGATGGCAGTTTCACTCTGCAAAGAATGAACGGTTTCAGGATATATATTTGCAAAAGTCATCAAAAGTCCTTCGGTCTTATCTTCATTTTCGATGCCTACAGTGGCATAATTCCAACTCTGGTCCACATTGTGTATTTCATTATACTGGAATTTTATCTCTCCATCTCCGGTTGGAGTCGGGTAGTATTCCGGATCAAACAGGATAACTTCAAAAGTTTCATAATTATAATTATAGACATTTCTGCAACGAGACCATTCGATCACGTAGTAATGTTCGTCATAATCATGATAAACATAGAGGTTACCGTCATCAAGGTTATCCCAGAATGGAGCTATCATTGCGCGGGGACCGGAACCGGAAGGGATGTTCCTGTTATGGAAGAATATAAGATTAGTTTCACCCATTGCCAGCCAACCATTGGAACACACAGAAATATGATCATATGATTCTCCAAAATACTGGAATTCAAAAGGAAGGATTATTGTTTCTACATAACCGTCAGTAGTTATATGATCACCCTGAACTAATGTTCCCGAACCTCCATAAGACGGATCGATCTCTATCCAGCTATATTCCGGTGCGGTAAAATTTCCGCTGTCTTCAGATTCAATGGCAAAATATCCATATTCAGAGAAGGTGGGCGACGATTCATCGATTACTCCGATGGGAACTGTGAATTCAAACTCGTAGATCGTTCTTGAAGAATTTAATACCTGCATTTTGAATCTGGCAAGTTCACCGGAGATAACATCTGCCGCTGATATTTCAAAAGGAATTTCATTTATCCCATTTTCACCTGCTGCAATTGCCTGATATGTACTTTGTCCGTTTACTATCTCAGCATTTTCATTCAAAGTAGAAAGTAGCACAGGGAAATCGCTGCTTCCGTAACTTCCACAGTTAAGAAGCTGGATATCAACTTCTGAAGTAGTATTTTGGATCAGGCATTCCTCCGTGTTATTTACGATGAAGTTGGAAACACACAATTCGGGAGAAATAATTTCCAGTGGAATAAGAAAAGTATTTTCACCAAAATTTGAACTTACATTCAGAATAATTTCTGTAATAGATCTATCTCTCCAATTTTCAGATATCTGTATCTGGAGACAACATGTAAATGTTTGACCAACCGATAGGGAAGCAATGGAAGCATTTCCGGAAAGAACCTGTATATCTTCATCTTCAGAGATAAGTTCGATCTGAATATCAGTAGCTTCAATATCACCCAGATTTTTGAATGTGGGTTCCACTTCAACGGTTGCTCCAACTATAGCATCATCGATAGTATAGTCGAAAAGGCTTACAATGTTTTCTTCTGTTACCGTAAGATCTTGAGTTATGGGAATAAAACCATATTTTGAAGCTGTGATGGAATATGAACCGGATTGCAGGGCTGCCATTATTACCGAATGCCCTGTTTCGTCAGTATAGCCTACTGCCACCAGGCTGTCAGAATTAGTTATTGCAACCGTGAAATCAGATTTATCAGGCTCAGTTGTAAGAACTTCAACATCTAAGAAATTCATACCTTGAACAAATTCCGGGTTAAAGGAAATATCAATATTTTTTGGAGTATCTGTCCATACAGCCAATCCGGGGTCTCCCAATAAATTATAAACATAGAAATAGAACTGGTCGGAATCCCAGGAACCTCCCCATCCATGTAAATATGGATAATTGTTGTATAATTCCATTTTTCCGCGAAGCAGCATTTCTCCACAGCGAAAAAGACCTTCTTGTGTAATTCCCTGGTAAATTCCCATATCATTAGAATTATTAAAAGGCGTTTTTGTGTCAATTTCACTGGGACCGATAAAGCCTATTGCACCTTTTGGACAAGTGGGCGAACCGGCATGAAGCCAGGTTTCACCAAAGCAGGAGGGATTACCGGTATATGCAAAATCTCCGCCGCCGCAGGTCATACTGGTTACCATTGGAAGCATGTAACCATTAGTTAAGTTGTTAATATTATAAACGTCATAATAGGGCTCATACCAATATGTTGGTCCTCCTGCTCCACGGTAATTTAAAAAAGAATAACCGGTGTTTATCATACTGGTCAACGAACCTCCTGTCCAGGGAGAGATAAAAGTATCTACTTCCGTGTATTCGAAATCCAGAAGTTTTTCACGAACGGCAAGAACAGTTTCCCTGGGAGAATAGAACAGCCAGTAACCCTCGGTAACATAAGCTATCATTAAAGCTCTCTTTATCCAGTCTGTTGCTATATACGGATCGCTTTCATATTTAATGATCTTGTTTATTATCGTATTCAATTGAGTTTGATTCTGAACAGAGAATCTTCCGAGCAGGATATCGGGAAAATAATCTGTGCCTTCCAGCAATGTATAATTGTGGTCGGTAACATCCCATGGTGTATAATATCCTTCCACGAAAAAAGCAGGGATCTGGATAGAGCCGGAAACATCTCCAACCAGAACTACATATTCAGGTGGATTTTCCCAGTTACCATAAGCGTTTTGCAGATATGCTTTAATTTCATTTTTGTCTGAACCGGTTTCGGTTGTTGTTGCAACTCTGGTTTTAAAACCCAGTTTTTCTTTCCACCTGAGAAGTGGCGCAAGATTTGAAGCAATATTATCTGGACAGATAAAAAGATATTGTCCACCCTGAGTATCTCTTATCCTTTCCGAATTGATTATTTTTTTTTCGGCAATTTTACTAAAAGAGTTTGATTGCCTGGTTTTTGTTAATGGGTTCTCGATTATAGAATTATCAATTTCAAATTCGATATCTATGTTTTTTATTTTTCTTATTTTGTTTTGGAAAGGATTATATTGAACTGCTGCGATCGTGATCTGAGCGAACCTGTTCCCGCGCATGATGTTCGGGCTGGATATTGTAACAATATCTTCCGGGAACCATTGGTCTCTGAGATAGAAATCGTTATCAATGCTTTCGCTATCATGCCAGCCAAAAAAGATGATTTTTTTATCCAGATCGATCTCTTCGATATCATATTGCAGATCACTTACAACAAAATTTCCTGAGGCGGGTAAAGAAACAAACCTGGAAAAAACAGGTAATTCAGCTTCTCCGTGCTTTCCCGTGTTTTTACAATCAGCTACTTCGAGGAATAAAAAATCTTCATCTTGAATTGATCCGGAATGAATTTCATTAATTTCAAAACTTCCCGTAATTCTCAAATTATTCACATCACCTGTTAATTCCAACTGGTTCGCACTTAATGTAATATATAAAAACATAGCCAATAATATTGTGATCACGATGGATTTCATTTAATATCCTCCCCTATTTTACTTTTTTGTTTTTTAATTACGAATTTTTTATTCCAAATATAGAATTAAATTGTTTAGGAGTCCACTCTAAAAAGTTCAATTTAAGAAATCAAGAAACCGTTGAAACGGTTAATGTATTTTTTTATCTTATTAACCACCAACTTAAGAGGCTGTGTGAAAAACAAAAATCGAGTTTATATAGATTTGAGAGTTTATGCTGACTTGATGATGAAAAATTCCAAGGAAATATCAAATTCCTGAAAAAATCAAATATAGAACTAATAAGCTTAACTTTCTCCAGTTTC
>JAUVLE010000204.1 GCA_030595905.1 Candidatus Cloacimonadota bacterium
ATGACTAATAAAAGTGAGCCAATGGCATGGTCATATTACAGTGAAAATTCAAACACAGGAGAAAAAATTAATGTTGATATGCTCAAAGTAGTTCGTCTTGTAGAGCAAGTAACAGGCGAAAAACTAGCTCATATTAACGATATTGAAGATGATTCTAACAATATCGATAGTGAAGAAATCACCATCGGAATTATTCAACAGCAACAGAAAAGTATTGAAGAATTGCAGAAAATGGTAGAAGAACTGAAACAACAAATTGCGGAATTGAGATAAGTTAAAATTGGATAATTAACAGGAGAATTTTATGAAACTAAAATTACTATATATATTGCTGTTCATCCTGCCTGTTTTGCTTTCTGCCCAGCAGGCTTCCAGCACCAATTACAAACTGCTGGATTATGGATTGTTCAACGGCAACCAGGCAGACAATAATGAACCCGCTTCTGCTAATTACATAGCAGAGTTAAATACTGTAGGTGGTCTTTCCGGGAAAAAGATGACAAGTGCAAATTACAATAATTACCCGGGCTATTATCTTGGTCCTATAACCGGTGAGATATTACCGCCCGAAGATGTAACGATAACAGTTGAAAACGATAGTACAAAAATCTCTTGGAGTGCTGTAGCAGGAGCAACATCGTATAAAGTATATTCCTCAAACAATCCGTATGATAGTTTTACGGAAGATACTTCCGGGAATTTTACCGGTACAAGCTGGAGTACTCTACTGGCAGCCGAAAAGAAGTTTTATTATGTAACGGCTGTGAAGTAATTTGACTGTGTAACCCGACTCGGGTTTAGTTGAGAGATACCTTCGGAAGGTTGTGAGACTTCTTGCTTTTTTTTTGACCTTCCGAAGGTTATCGAACTTCCTGTTTTCTTGACCTTTCACTTAACCCTGAATGGGTTGAATAAACCACTGGCTTTTTCCTGATGCAATTAGAAAGAACCCTCGCATTAACCACTGGCTTCAGCCAGTGGTAAACTATGAACAATCCGCCCAACCCTGAAGGGGTTGAATAATCAATCTCCATCATCCCAAACCCTAACCTTCGACTTCACTCGATGGAAACTCTACCCATCAACTCGATGGAAACTGCACCCATCAACTCGATGGAAACTTAAATCATTTGACTTAATAATTGCGATAAATATTTATTTTCCCGATGTTAAAAAAATATTTTGTATTTAATATTTTATTGTTATTTACTATTGCTCTTTATGCAGAAGGCAGGGATTTTCAGCATAAACCTTTACTTCGGCAGATCGGCGAGGAATTTATCTCCGGGATATTTCAGGCTAACTATCGTGAAACACCTATCGATGAAATATTAGCTCTCTATCAGGTTCCGCTCTCAAAGCCAAGATTCCCCGGTAAGATCGAACATCCTTCCCTGCTTTTCAATTTCGAAGAAATAAATAAAATCCGCTCTCGTCGTTTTCGCTCATCCTACCGCGAATGGGCAGATAATATCATAGATGCAGCTCAAACTTTACCTTATGATCCGGCTTCTCCACTTCTATTTGAATTACATCGCAGTAAAGCGGCAAAGTTGAATGCTTTTGCATTTTTTTTAACCAGGAACGAAGATTTCCTGAATGAGGCTGTTACCGCTTTAACGCACATCGGCGAGACAAAACCTGCTTGCAGTGCAGAAGGAGGGAAAGCCGGTGAAGGGTGGGGTGACTGGATGCAGGCGGCTGATGCATTAGTGCAGTATGCAGTTGCCTACGACCTGCTCTATGATGAACTTACCGCAGATGAAAAAGAATATATCAAAGAACACCTCGCCGCTCAAACTACCCAGCTTTATCGTAATTTCTCACGAATTCCTTCAAGTTTAGATCACAACGATATTGCAATTGGAGCCGGAATACCAAAGAATAATCATATTATCAATATCTCCACTGGAGTTGCAACGGTTGCCCTGGTACTCGATCACCGTGATTCCCGCAAATGGTTCGATGCTGCTTTCTCGGAACTTCAAGCCGGTTTAGCTATGATCTGTTCGGATGGAACATACCGTGAAGGGGCTTATTATGCTCGTTTTGTTTCGTCAAAATTGTTTCCGTTTGCGTTTTACCTGAATAATGTAACAGATAATAACCTTCTTGAACACCCACTTATAAATCGTTTTAACCGCTGGTTGATCGATATTGAAAAACCGGATGGCAGCGTTCCGGATTTTGATGATGCCTTTCCTGAACGTTTTTTATATCAACCGATCGGGGTTGGACTCTCTCCGCTGGGAAATGAACTTCGTTACCTCTATGAATTGCATCCTGACAGATATTCGATATCCGACCCGAATTATATTGAGGCATTTTGTGCATTTGATGAAAAAGTTCGACCTTCTGATCCTTTCCTCGAACCGGCGTTGTTTTATCCTGATGGAGGAATTACTATTTTTCGCGGAGATAGTAACATCTATGGTCTCTTTCTTGGTGAACCCGGGCGACCCTGCATTTCCCAGCACGATCATATCGAACCGACTGCATTTACTTTATCTGCATTTGGGAAAGATTTTCTTATCGATGCTGGTTATGGTTCCGGTGGAGTAAGTAATAAGGATCGAGCGTGGTTCACTTCTGCACAAGCCCACAATATTCCATTGGTGAATGGATTAGGACCGGATCAGAATCCTGCCTGGGGAGATGATTCTGGCGGTGAAATGACGAATTATTTTGAAACACAAAATTTTTCATCATCCACCGTAGCAGCCAGTTATCGAAATACAGAAATACAAAGAACAGTGTGGTTTGCCGCTCAAAGATATTTTATTATTATCGATGATCTGACATCAGGTTCTAAACAGCGTTACTCGATCCCGTGGCATGCCCTGGGTGAATTCAGATCTATTGGTAATGGTCATGTACAGTGGCAACAAGAAAACATATTGCTGGAAGCAGAATTCATGCGTTCCAATGATGAACCTCTATCGATTGTAACGAAACAGGGGCTGCATACACTTCCGGCTTATGATCGGCAGCATACATCGGTAACGGTTAACTTACCACGGGCAAAGCAGCAGAGGTTGATAACGCTTTTTATTCCGCAGGATATTTCTGAAAACACACTGCGAACAGAAGAACAGGAAGTTCTCAGCGGAGGATCTGCAACAGCACGAAAAATAAGTTCGTACAATGAAGGATGGGAAGATATTATTGTTTTTGCAGATAGTGTGTGGGAATGCGAAGGAGTTCAAAGTGATGCGGCTATTTCAAGATTCCACAAAAATCAATTTTCAGAAATCGATCTCATTTCGCTGGTCTCAACATCCTTTTTAATTATTGATGGAGAAGTGATATTTCAATCGGACCAGCCTGTCGATCTCACCCTGAATTTTGATAAAAGAGGATGGTTCGGGCATCTAAGTCCAAAAATATGGGATCGTTCCGATAAAAATGAGGAAGAAATAAATATCGATTTTTTTACACATTCAGATCCCGGAATTATTTTTATTAATAAAAAAATAATTGATTATCAAAGGTCGAAAAGCTCGATAAATTTCCAGGTACGGGAAGCGGGAATTTTCGAGATGGGTTTTTTGGGAAATAGAATTAAAACGACGCAGCCGGTTCGACAGGATCTGCCTGTTCTTGAGAAATTGAGTTCTGCACCGGATCTACAGGAAGAAATGGATGATTTATCCTATTATGAAAAAGCGCAATTGCGTAATGAAATAATCCGGATTGCGGGATCAACGGCAATCGATCAGGTGGATGAATGGGCAGGAAAAGAAAATGTGTTACCTGCGATATATGGAGTTACATCGGGAATTTTCAGCAGTTTATGGAATGCTTCCGGCAACTTTAAATATAACTTACCGCAAAGATTCAAGTTGGAAAGAAACATTGCGGGGCATCAAATTTCTTATTATGAAGAAGGGATATTAACGGAAAAAGGAATTGAAACACGGTATCATCGATTTTGTGCGGATGAGATTCTATATTTTACACTGGAGCAGTATTTTAATGATCACACCAATACCAGCCTGGAGTTGAATTGCGATAGATATATTTTACGATCTGATCTTGAAAATTTTGAAAATGAACACGCTTATTTAATTGATGTTGTGCGGCAGAATCGAAATGGCTGGTTTGGGGTTTATCATTCCAAAAATGATTTTTATGATGAACTTTCAAATGCTGTCTCATTTGGACATAAAGGCTGGACAGGTGAGATGTCGCTGATACAACCTCAGAGCGAAACGCCCGGTGAGATCAAGTTTTTTGGGAAAAAAAGAGGTCGAGCATTTTCATTTTCAGTGGATATGACCGCAAAAGAAAATTCAGGATTAACTTCCTTTGCCTGGAATAATTCGTACAAATTCTCGAATTATATTTTAATGACTTTTGGAGTTAGAGAGACAAAGGAAGATGAATATGTTCAGGAAGAAAGAGAGCTATCATCATCGGTGTATTTTGCAGTTGATAAGTTCAATAGCCTGCTATCTGTAGAAAAAAGTAGTGATCAGGAATTTTCCGGTTGCTGGAAAAGTTCATTTCGTCAGCAGAAATGGCGATTTTACAGCCAGGGTAAATATGAAAAGATACTCACGGGTGATTTCGGTGTTTCATATCGATCTTCACTGTTTTCATGCCGGAATAATTTATTGAAAGGGAAAGAGATTTTTTCCCGCATTTCTCTTTATCCGTCTATGGTCTGGACTTCCAACGTACAAACCAGGTGGACACTTTCTTCAAATGAATTCAATGAAATAACGCTCGGTATCTATTATTTTGAAAACAATCGGATCGGTGGGGAAATTCGGTTCATAAAAGAAGAAGACAGAAACTTAACAGGATTGACCGGAATGGTAGATCTTATAGTTGGGAAAAGTGAATTTTTACAGATCTATGCAACCACCTTTTTTAAAGAAAACCGAAAAATCTATAATTATGAGATCAATATTACGCAGACAGGCAGAAACGT
>JAUVLE010000062.1 GCA_030595905.1 Candidatus Cloacimonadota bacterium
AGGTAAGGCGGTAACGCCAAACCTTGATGCTGATTATATTCTTTATATTTTTTCATAGTTCTAATTTATAAATTCGTTTACCTGTGTAAATCTTTTTCTTGGGTTCTGGGACAGCCCCTAATAAGAAGATAGCAACTCTTAACCGATTCATCGGTTTCCAAATATTTGATGAATTTTCTAACATATTTCTAATTATATCCTTTTTAGAGTAAACTCAAGTTTAAATAATTATTTTTTTAGTAAAGAAAAAAATGCATCAAGCTCCACAAATGGAGCTTGATGCGGGGGAATGCGTGTTAATTCATCGTTACCAGTCTTGTGCAACTGATGTTTATGTTTCTTTAAACAGGATTTATTCGCCATTATTTCAGGAGAATCATTTTCTTTGCACTTGTATATTTTTCAGTTTTCATTTTATACAAATAAACACCGCTGGTAACAGAATTGCCATTGTTATCTTTTCCATTCCATTCTACTGTATGATCTCCGGCTGTAATATTTTCATTGATCAGTGTTCTGACCTTTTGTCCTTTCGTATTGAATATTTCAATTGAAATTCTTCCTGCTTCCTTTATGTTATAAGCAATCGTTGTGGAAGGACTGCGACCGGCTCCTGACGGTTTGAACGGATTGGGATAGTTTTGTGAAAGCTGAGCAACAGCAGGTATAACGGTCGGATCATCTGCTGATGATGGAAAGAAATTGATTTTAATAGATGCGTACCTCATTGTTGAACCAAGATTCTGTCCCCAGCCTTGAATAAATGATCCGTAGCTTTCATCATCCAGGAAGAAAAGATGAACTTCTCCCCAGCCACCGCCAAGGTCTTCGATCTTATCTCCGCAATAAACATAGGCGGGCATCATTCCATCAAGTTCCGGAGCATAATTCTCATCGTCTGCTTTGGCGTTCATGATGATTGGTTCGAACCATGTAACTCCACCATTGTTCGATGCTGTAATATATATTTCTGCGATCTCTGCCCAGTCGATGTAATCTTCATCTCCAAGTTCATTGTAATATTTACTCTTGAGACCATCCTGCCAGATATTTACCAACCAGTTTCTATCTTCATTTGAACACATTTTATGGTTGTTTTCGTGGAAAGCATCAGGGTCGGTATTCCAGAACCAGATAGGCCAGCCATTATACATTAAAACATTTCCAGCCGGATCATACTCATCTACTTCTCCATCTTCATCCAGGTCCCAGGGAACCATGGGAATGTTATCATCAGGATATAATCCGGTTAGATCGAGATCATGGAAGCTGAATGTCTCCGTATCCAAATCATATTGGAATGCTTTTGGGAATATTTCAAATGGAAAGTAAAATC
This sequence comes from Candidatus Cloacimonadota bacterium, assembly GCA_030595905.1. Classification (GTDB taxonomy): domain Bacteria; phylum Cloacimonadota; class Cloacimonadia; order Cloacimonadales; family TCS61; genus JACNIV01. The sequence goes on from JAUVLE010000062.1 coordinate 1,337, forward strand.
CTTCATAGCATCTCAATCCAAAATTTCCACAGAAATTAAGTTTGTTTGTGCCTTCCGTGAAAATAGAATTCATGTGACCGGAATGCATAAATGACCAATAAAGGGTATATGGGTCACCATTTTCATCATCAAATACATAACTTCCATCCTGGTTCTGTGGATTCCAGACATCGAATTGATAATTCGTAGAGATATAAGCAAAATCACCTTCACCGTAGTTGTCATTAAGAAATACATAAATCTCATCGTTCGTATTATAACCATAGAATGCAACCTTGCCATCTACTTGTGAAACGTCGAAAGATTGCATTGGTCTGATCCATTCTGGGATACCAACGTGCCATTCATCCAGAAGTGGAATTGTGTTGTATGACCAGTCGAGAGTAGAACTATTTTCCAGATCTATTTGATCAAAATCGGCATAAGCAAGCAGGATGTTTTCCGATGGATAGCCGGTCGGTGTGTCGTCTGCATTGTTAGCCTGCACATAAACCCTTCTTTTATCAGGATCGGGTGAAGGTCCGATGTGAACATAAGGCCAGATAAATTCATCCGTAGGACCGTATGGTTGTGGAGTGGTATCATCCATAACAACAAACGGTGTCAGCCATAATCCCGGATTGCTGAGAACATGATATGTGTCATAAGTACAAACCACTTCCACGTCACCTGTTCCATCGATATTCACATGCCATGCACAAAACGGGTCTCCGGTTACGGGGTCGATATCTACGCCGCTGTAACCTTCATGAAGGTCTGCCGTTCCGATATTGGCTACGGTTACAGAGCCGTCTGCATCGATATAAGCATAATAAACTCTTCGAGTAGCATCGGCTGTTTCCCTGGCATGGAAAGCGATATAAATTCCTCCGAATGCATCAGGCTGAAGTCTAACCGGTGTGCTGTTATAACTTCCTGGCATATAGTCGTAATAATTTGTGAGCAAGGCAACCGGATCAACAACAAATTCCCAATCCAGGAAATCTCTTGAACTTCTGGAAACCAGTTTGGTTTCACTTTGATTTTCGATAGTAAGCGGAATCTTTTCTCCTGCCGGCTGCATAAAATCCGCTGATAAGCTACCGACAACAACAATAAGTACAGTTAACATAAAAAGCTTTTTCATTTTTTCCTCCTTCAATCACTTTTCTGCTAATACATTTGCAAATGCTGTACCACAAAAGAAAATAGAGAAAAAACGAATAATCATAACGGTGTAAGATCTTTTTATTTATAAAGTTAGAAATTTATTTATCTTAATTTGAACTGTTTTAATTACACGACGGATAATATCCAATTACAATAAAATGCTGAATCAATTCAACACTTTGCAATATCAACTGTGCATTTATTGAATTTCCAGGTTTTTGATTTTTGAGTAGAGGGTATTTCTATCGATTCCCAATACTTTTGCAGCTTTCGATTTATTATATTTTACTTCTTTCAAGACTTTCTTAATTATCTCTTTTTCTGTTTCGGCGGTTATTTTAGATGTGATATCATACAAAGAATATCCATCGTGTGTTATCAGGTTCAGCAAATCGTTGATCGATCTCTTTTCATCATTTTTCTGTGACATCTCAAATTTTATAGCCTTAGTGGTAATAACATTGCTTTCTTCCAAAAGGACAGCCCTTTTGACAACATGCTTTAATTCGCGTACATTTCCGGGCCAGGAATAGGAAAGAAGAAGCTGCAGAGCATCCGGAGAAAAATCTTGTATGTTTTTTTGCAATTGCAAATTAGCATCTTTGAGAAATTCCCTGGTAAGAACGGGAATATCATCGGCTCTTTCGGAAAGAAGAGGAAGCAGTATTTTAAATTCGCTAAGTCTGTGGAAAAGATCATTCCTGAAATTGCCGTTCTTCACTGCCTCGAGAAGGTCCTGATTTGTTGCAACGATGATTCTGACATTAACATTTATCGATTTAGTATCCCCGATCTTTTGAACCGTTTTTTCCTGGATTATACGAAGAAATTTTGTCTGTGCTGCCGGAGGCAAATTTCCAATTTCATCGAGGAATAAAGTTCCGTTATTAGCCATTTCAAATTTACCTTTTTTATCTGAATTGGCTCCCGTGAAGGCGCCTTTTTTATATCCGAACAGTTCGCTCTCTACAAGGGTATCCGGAATAGCTCCGCAATCTATAGGAACAAACGGATGATCTTTTCGTCCGCTTTTCAGATGTATCATATTTGCGATCACTTCTTTGCCCGTGCCGCTTTTACCCTGGATGATCACACTCATATCTGTGGGAGCTATCAGATCGACCTGTTTTAGAACTTTATTGATCCGGTCACTATTTCCCATGACCTGTTCAATTTTTATTTTTTCTTCCAGTTTTTTTCTTAAACACTCAACTTCTCTGCTCAAGCTTTTAGTTTTCAATGCTTTTTTTACGGTTAGTATCAAGTCATCATTAATGAACGGTTTTGTTATATAATCATAAGCTCCAAGTTTCACGGTTTTCACAGCAGTTTTGATATCGCCATACGCCGTTATCATGATAACGAGTAGATCTGCATCGATCTTTTTAATATTTTCCAGAACATCCATGCCATTCATTTCCGGCAGCCGGATATCCAGCAGAACAAGATCGGGAATTTCTTTTTGAACTTCTTTAATTGCATCCTTTCCGGTTCCAACAATCATTATATTATATCCTTCATCGGAAAGAATATTTTTAAGAATAAGCTGCATATTTTTATTATCGTCAACAATCAGGATCTTTTCCATTGTTTCCTCTTATTCTTTTTATTATTATGAGACAGGCAGCGAGATAATTATCCTTGTTCCTTGGTTCACTTTACTTTCTATATGGATTTGTCCGTTGTGGTCTGCAATGATCTGATGACACAAGCTAAGGCCGAGTCCGACGCCATCTTCGCGAGTTGTAAAGAACGGATCAAAAATTTTTGTTAAATTTTTTCCGGAAATTCCCACACCGGTATCAGATATAATTATGGTGAGATGTTTTTTATCTTTTGCCATGTTTCCTTCGATAGTTAAATCTCCCCCATCGGGCATAGCTTGAATGGCATTCAGGATAAAATTCAGGAATGCCTGTTCTATCCATTTTGTATCCATTAATATTTCAGGAAGTTCAGGAGAACATTTATTAACAATTTTAATTTTATTTTCCTGGCAGCGGGCATTAACGCTTGCAATAACCTTGTTTATCATTTTTGAAACAGAATCGGATTTTAATTTAACTTCCCTGGGATTAGCAAAATCCAATAAACCCTTGATGATCGCATTAGCTTTTTCAGAGTCTTCCTGTATTATTCCCAGGAATTGTTTGATCTCGCCGGTGGCTTTATATTTATTAAGACATATTTGTGCGGATGAACTGATATTTCCCAGCGGATTTCTGATCTCATGAGCTATTCCGGCAGCAAGTTCACCAATACCTGCAAGCCGTTCAGAGCGTATTAACTGACTTTGGAGTTGTTCTCTTTCCAGTATTTCTTTTTTTAATTTGATATTAGTTTGACTGAGGTCTCTGGTTCTTTCAGCTACTAGTTTTTCCAAAAGAAGAGTTGCTTTTTTATTCAGTTTATAACGATAGTAAACTACAAAAGCCAGAACGAGCAGGATAGCTAATCCAAAATATAGCAACAGCATTGTAAGTTTTTGTTTCTCTGTTTTCAATTTATATATTTCGTTATCTTTTTGTAGAAGTTCAATTTCTTTTTCCTGTTCTTCGAGAAGAAGTTGAACTTCATAAGTAGTTTCCATTCCACTTATTATTTCCATTCGTTCTTTAGAAAAAATACTGTCTTTTACCGTAGAGTACATCTTATAATAATCCAGAGCTATTTTATATTCTTTTTTTGCAGAATGTATAGCTGCAAATCTTTCATAGATTTCTATCATCAGGTCTCTGACCTGAATTTCTTTTGCCAATTTCAGAGCTTGTTTCAAATACTGCTGTGCTTTATCATATTCGGAAGTCTTATAATATATTTTACCAATGTTGTTTAAAGTGGCTGCTATCCCTTTTTTTCTTCCGATCTTGCGATAACCTTCCAACGATTTAAGAAGATATTTAAGAGCCTTGCTATTGTTTTCCATGTTGTCATAAACCACACCAATATTATTGGAAACATCAGCAATGCCATTATCATTGCCGATCTCTTCATATAATTTCAAAGATCTAAGGTAGTATTCCAGAGCTTTATCGAATTTTCCCAGATCATCATAAATAATTCCGATATTATTTAAAGAGCTTGCAACGCTGAATATATCACCAAGTTCTTCTTCCATTTTAAGAGCTTCGAGATAATACTTCAGAGCCATATCATGGTTTCCAATATCATCATAGATGATCCCTATATTGCATAATGTGTTGGACAAACCGAAAGTATCATTGGTTTCCTTGTAAAGATTCAAGGCTTTCAGGTGATATTCCAGAGCTTTATCGTAGTTCGTGAGATTACCATAAATAAGACCGATACTCCCTTGTGTTCTGGCTATTGCGTTTTTATTTTCTATTTCTTCATAGATGCGAAGAGATTTGATAAAACATTCTAATGCTTTATTATAATTGCTTAATTTTTGATATATGATGCCAATGTTGTTCAGGACACCGGCGATGCCGTCCTTGTTTTCTATCTTTTCTTCTATCTCTAATGATCTGTGATAATATTCAAGAGCATTATTGTATTGATTCATGTCTTCATAAACTATAGCAATGTTATTTAAAGCAATAATGATTTCCATTTTATCGCCAATCTCAAGACGGATTTCAAGAGATTCTTTAAAGTATTTAATAGCCTGTTCAAAATCTCCCATATAATAATAACCTCCACCGATATTGCTGATGGCTTTTGCTCTGCCCTTTTCGTAACCGATTTTCAGAGCCAATTTCAGAGCTTCATTACTATATTCCAGGGTTATTTCTGGATCGATTTGCCAATATGCTTTGGAAATTTGATTGATGGCGTCTACTTTATCTATTCCTGTGGAAATTTTAATATTATGCTTTAAACTATCCAGTTTTGCGGTGTTGGAAAATAAAAGAGTTGAAAACAAAAATAAAATTAATATTTGAATTATCTTTTTCATTATTTCTTTCTCAACCAAATAATCTTGAAAACAAACTTCTCTTTTCATTTAAAAAATTGAAAATCACTTCCGCCATCTCCGGTGTTCTGAGATAACCATAAACTTTATGAGGATTTTTTTGTCCATTATATTCGTAATCGTTATCTACAATGATATCTATCGGATTCATTCCATTAGAGTTTTTTTCATAATCATCTGCAAGGTCATAATTCATAGTAACTTTATCATCCAGATCTGCAATATTGAACCATGATCTTCTGATATTCTCCGGTGTGGAAGGCTTGGAATTCTTATCGATCTTTTTCTGCTGTTCGGTCAGTATCTTTTTTATTATTACCGGCAGGCCCAGGGGGGAACCGGCAGTGATGAACGTATTGATCTTTATCTCAGGAATAACCTGTGTTAATGCATCATAGGAAATGATGGAACCCATTGAATGAGCTATCAAAAGGATGTTCTTTCGTTTATGCTTTTTCAAGACTTCCGCCAGGCGGTTTCGAAAAGCATTGTTAGCAATAAGTTGTTCATTTACCCTGCAATTTCCATGATAGTATGCGTCCAGGTCTTTGAACATACGTTTAATTGTAAAATCGACAATTGAATCTAAACCTTCAAATCCATTATTATGAAGAAATATTTTATCCAGCCCGGATTCAATTCCATCCAGGATTTTTTTCTTTATTGGTCTCGGACTTTTTTTTGTGTTATTTCTTTTGGAAAGACAGTATGGATTTATTATGTATAGAGGATCGTTTTTATCTGAGATTTTCGGGTTCAGTGATTTTTCATAATCAAAGTCTGCCCAGTAAATAAGTTCGAAATCAAAATCAGTATCAGGATGACCAATATTTATCAGTCCTTCTTTTATGGATAATTTCCACCATTTTTCAAGAAGCTCTTTAGGTGGTTTATTTTTTAAACCATGAATTCCAATGATAATTTTTTTCATCAAAGGAAAATTAATCAGTAAGGTCTTTTTTGTAAAGAATTATACTTTGATAATTGTTACCGGTTTGTTTTGTTGCCCGGCATAATCCATTGTATATTTCGTTCCTTCACACTCCCCATCCCAGAAAGCGATGACCCTGTCACAATGTTCCACGATCTGTCTATCGCGAATATGCTTAGCCTTGTTTCCATATTTTTTATAGTCGGGCGGAAATTCAAGGAATTTAATATTATGCTGATGTGCATATTTCCTGCCTAAAGTATCAGTGCCGGGTGCACCACCGCTGATAATCGCAGATATCCCTTGTATAGAATCGAGAACAGATTTGAGTTGTGAATAATCTGTGAATTCCTTTGAACCGATGACTGCGACTTTCATTATCTTACCTTGTAATCTATCTTGCGAACAGTTGAACGAAACTTGACACAAGTCTGAAAGATCTTGTGTTAAGTTGAATGAAAACAACTTAAGTCAAGATTATCCGGCAGTTACCGGACAACTTAACTCAAGTTTTATCTATTTCAACAGTAGACACTTCCTGCTGGCAACTACCTTGCCATCCATATCCAGTTTATAAAAGTAAATCCCGCTGGAGACAGGTTGGTTATTTTCATCCGTTCCATCCCAGGTTACGTGGTGAAGCGATTCCGTCGCTTCTGCAATAATCCGGCAACTGCCGGACACATCCAAGGTCTTCACTTTCTGACCTTTTAGATTATAGATTATCAATTCGATTAGTTCGTTTTGTTGGTTTTGCCTGCCCTGGTGCATACAGGGGTCGATGCTAAATTTTATCGTTGTGGACGGACTGCGACCGGCTCCGGCAACTGCCGGATTGAAAGGATTGGGATAATTGGATAATTGGTATTTTGCTTTTAAAATCAGGTTATGATCTACACCGGTAAACTCTACAATTATATCGTTTGATGTTGCAGTTCCACCAACTCCAATAGCATTATAGGGCGTGATCATGAAATAGTAAGTTCCGGGGATTGTTACATTAAGGATAAATTGCTCCATGGAACCCAGAAGTTCATAAACCGTTCCTGAATTATCTTCCAGAGAATATCCCAAAATGGGATCAACAAAGGGACCGCCATGTAAACCCTGAGTGGGATTATCCCAGGTGAGAATAATTTCGGGGGAATTTGGAGCAATTTGTTCCCCATAAAAATTGCTGACAGAATCGGGCACATCCGGACCAACCCAGATCGTTCCTGAAACCAAACTGCTTCCGTAACTATTTATCGCTGCCAGTAAATATTCAGAGTAACCGGAACCTGATACACTTACATCGTTATAGCTTGCTGGTTCACCAATTACCGGAGCAGTATCAGTATAAATCAATTCATCGTCTCTAAACAATCGCATTTCATCCAGATCTGTGAGCGGATTTCCGTTTACATCGATTGCCGGGTTTACCCAACTGACCAGTACTTCCAAAGCACCTGCCGGATCAGCAGTTAAGGTAAAATCTGTTGGAGGACCGGGAGCATATCCGGTAACGTCAATTTCATAACCAAACAAATAACTTGTGGTTCCTTTGGCAATGCCGCCCAGAATTACAATTCCGGGAACAATTTCACTAGAGCAGAATAAACCTCCGGCGTGGGTGTCTGGAAAATCTTCCGTGACATTGTGAGACAATCCGGTTGGGAAAAAACCGGGTAACTGATATTGCGTCACGATTCCATCTCCACCTGTGTAAACTCCGGTATAAGTCCACAAAACCGGCTCTCCCGCACTGTATGAATCGTGTGTCAATCCTTTTGCGTCATCTGTAAAAACCAGTTGATTCAGCAGAACTCCGTTGCGATCTATCAGCATGAGCACATCCGCTTGCCAGTTCGTAACCCAGAAAGCATCTTCATTCGGATCATAAGCAATCGCATCGACACTAATCGGGGATATAATACCTCCAACAATAGACTGCGAACTAAAATCAATCTGGAAGATCGTGTTGGTTGATCCGCTGCCACCATAGAAATATTCACCATCAGTAGTTAAGTCATTCAAACCAAAAGGAATATTTGGAATGGTAAAATTCTCGATCCAGATTCCATTCAGATCGAATTTAGCAATTTGGTTATCAAAAGAATTGGAGACGTAAAAATATTCCCCGTCTGTTTCCACGCCACCTGGACTGGCAAAGCCGGATGGAGTTGTTACATCGATTTGAAAATGCAGATCCCAGATCTCTTCAGATTGGGAAAAGAGAGAAAAATAGATAGCAAGCAACAGGAATGAAAAAATTATTTTTTTCATAATAATCTCCCGTTCAATGTAAGTTAAGACAGACTGTCCCATTGAAACTTGACACAAGTCTGAAACCGTTCGGAAGGTCTATGACCTTTCCGAAGGTTATTTGAGAAGCAGCATTTTCCGGATTTTCCTGATCTTACCATCAATATCCAGTTTATAAAAGTAAATACCGCTGGAAACGGGTTTGCCATTTTGATCTTTACTGTCCCAGATTACAGAATATCTGCCGGGTATCATTGTTTTATCAACAAGTGTTTTAACTTTTTGTCCTTTGATGTTGTAAACTATAAGTTCTACTTTGTTTTCTTGTGGAATTGAAAATTTGATAGTTGTTTCAGGATTGAAGGGATTGGGGTAGTTGGATAATTGGTAACTGGTGACTACTAGTTGATTATCATCTGCTGAAACCTGGATTTCTCCATCTGGAACATAGACATCATAGCCTGTTTCATCTTCCTGCTCTACAAAGAAAAGAAGCTCTCCATCAGATTTACGTTTAATCGTGAAAGGTGAAATAGATGAGTTCTGATGATGTACAATATCACCATCAATCCTGTCGCGTATTTCTAATTGATCTTCACGAAAATACATTACATAATGATCTTCGTTATTTACTGAAACGCAAGTGGATACGGTTATTAGTTCTGTTCCTGTTTGAGTATCATATTTTATCCACAAAGTATCAGAAAAATCAGGTAAAAAGTTTTTATGAATAGTGGTTGTACCAATATCATCATCATAAATTTGATTATATGAAAGCAATCCAAAATTATTAATATTTAAATCATTATCTGATAAAAAGATGCTTTGTTGAATGTAATTATTATATGTTGTTCCGAATTGATAATCATAGGATTTTCCACCTGCGATATAATCAATTTGTTGAATTGTTGGATTATAATCATTTTCAAAAGTAACAATTCTATAGCTTTTTGAAGTACCACTATAAGCTGGATCTGGAGAATAATAAGATAATGAATCTCCCGAAACTACTACTTTATTAATTTCATTATTAATTCTAATTTCATGGCCTATTGTTTCAAATTCATCAATAAAAGTTAAAGAATTGTTATGAAATGAATATCTAAATAAATTTGAAATATCATAATAATAAGAATAAGCGGACCAATAAGAATGTGTTTTATTTATCCCAACACATATACAAGGCTCTGAGCCTAATAATAAGTGTTCAATAAAATTAATTGAAAAATTAAAATCTTCTATATCAAATACATTATTTCCAAGGTAAACCATTTCTGAGCCAATTAACGACATGTTATTCAATTGATAGATTTCAAATAGATAAAATATTTGACCATCATATAGGTTATTATCGCTATATATAAAAAATGATGCTAAATAATTTATACTATCTATACAAAATAACGAAGCATGTTTAAAAATTCTTTCAGTTCCACAATCAAATGGAATTACTGATAATGTATCTCCGATTTGATTATAGATGACACATTTCCCGTCTGATTCAGGCCAAGAATATTTTTGATAACCAACAATGATTTCATCAATCCCATCATAATCATAATCAAATAGTTGAAGATTTGTAAGTTCATCATCAGAATCAATCTTCTCAAAGCTAAAATCAAGTTCAAAATTGACTTGAGAAAAAAGTAAAGTACTGCAAAAAATTAAGATAAGAATTAATAAAAAGTTTTTCATTATAACCTCCATTGTTAACCGCTCGGAATCCGGTAGCTACCGGAGTTCCGATGGTTATTTCAACAACATCATCTTCCTGGTTTTAATTGTTTTACCATCTACTTTTAATTGAAAAAAATACACTCCCGTGCCAACTTGTTTATTGGAATCATTTGCACCATCCCAGACAACTGTGTTTATGCCTTTCTCGCAATGTGCATCAACAAGTGTTTTAACTTTTTGTCCTTTGATGTTGTAAATTTCAAGATTCACAAAATCGGAATTTTGTGTTACAGAAAACTCAATTGTTGTTGTTGAATTGAAGGGATTGGGATAGTTATTATATAGTCTTAGAATATAACTTGCGATACAATTAGCTGAAGTTGAAATTATCGCTTCTGAGGGTATGCCATTTGAATGGACGCATATTTCTTCATTAATCATGCCCTCTTCTTGAGGACAACATGCAACCCAGAAAGATACTTGTGAAGCGGCTGGAAGCTCGATAGGACCAATCTGCTGAGTATATTCATCATCATCGTTTTTCTTTACTAAAAAGTGTTCTGAAGCTTCTATATTGGAAATAACAATATCTCTATCACTCATGTTTGAAATAATAATCTGAACACCTTTAGTAGTTATGTTGATTGGAATTTCTCCAAAATCAATATCATTTTGATCTAACATTAATTCCAAATATTCGTAACATCCCATATCAATACGATATTCGTAAATTCTTGGATTTCCATCAAGGTCGTATTCAGGAAGATTCAATCCGGTAGTGTCTGGAGTACCAGTATTAATGCAGGGAGAATCGCTAAAGAAATGAAAATCCCCATTTTCAGGATCGATGAAAAGAGGATCATCTTCGATATTGCCTTCCAACCAGTTTAAATTATTGATATTTCCATGCATGTCGATACTATTTATTCCATTCTGTATACAATTATAGCTTATACTTAATACACAATCTGAAGAATATACACCAAATTCTTTATCGTTAAACTCAAAGTCATTCCAAAGAATCGAATTAATTGATTCAACATAAGAATTATTGTATATTTTTAAAGTCTGAAAATCATTTATAGTGTTTTTAGATATTACGGTATTAATAATACGTAGATAAGAAGAACTGCATGTTATTAAACTACCAAAACATTCAAAATCATTATTATGTTCAATTAAACAATTAATAAATTTTACTTCATCACATGCGTATAAGGTAATTACTCCCCCGTCATTATAACTAAATCTACAATTCACTAATTCCAAATTACTGTTGCAAGCATATAATGCCATACCAGAAGGTCCATCACCACCCGATAGAAAAGTATTATTAATAAAAGAACAATTTAATATTTGAAGTGAAGTATCTTTTAAAAACATTCCCGCTCCAGCACAAGAATTTGGTCCGGTAGGGGCTTGACTAAGATTATCCTTTATCACACAATTATTGAAATTTATCGAACTAAAATTATTCACATACACAGCGTTTCCCCATACTTCATATACTCTATCAATTTTGCAATAGGCAAATTTAGAGGAATCATTTGTTGCTGGTGTATTATCAAATTTTATTCCTTTCCACCAAGAATTAGAATCTTTTGATGTAAAATATATTGTATCCTGCCGGGTACCTTCAGCTAAGATTCTGCCTTGAATATCGAAAGAGAAACTACCCATAATTTTCACATTTGTACCCGAAGCTATTGTTAAAGTTTTACTATTTTCAACTGTAATATTACCAGTTACTTTTATGATTTCAGAATCCCAAATTGTATCTTCTGAGATATTACCGGATACAATCGGCCAAATATCACCAATTCCAGTAACACCAACTGTACAGATGTTTTCATCCGGATCATTGGAGTTTAGTATAATATTGCCAGAATATATAATCTCTGAGTTAGGATTAAATATTACGTTAATAGTCTCTTGACTGTTTATTTCCACTGTAAATTGATCAATAGTAGAACTAAAATTCAAGTCGTCTTCTCTTTTTATTAAGAAACATTCAGGTGCAATAATGGAAATTATTTCTAAATCAACAAAGCCTACATTTGAGATCATGAAGCTTTTTTCTAATGAGAAACTATCAATTGTACACAGATAAAAATCAAAATTTTGGGGATCAACATAAATATCCGGTATCTGATCCGGTTCTCCTTGAAATTCATAGGCTCCAATATCTATTTGAGGATTTTGACCCTGAAAGATTCTTGGATTCCCTGCCAGATCAAATTCAGGTATATATAATCCCGTTGTGTCAGGTGTGCCGTGATCAATGCACATTGAGTTAGATTGTAACGACCAATCAGCTTCGAGAGCATTATAGTTTATTCCAACACCTTCTGTAGGATTAATAAAGTATGGCTCTATGCTTATACAGCCTGTTCCGGCAAAAGATGGTAAACTTCCTGAAAATGCACTATATGTGATAGTGGGAATATTTCCTGAAAAATTACATCCTGCTGGACCATTTGAATTACCAGAAAATATATTATTATAATTAGTTGCTTCACGTAAATCTAAACTGTTTCGTTTTTCTTTAAATTTCTTTATTAAATTGGGATTATACTCTTTTTGTGGATACGGTTCTTCTTCGTAGTGATATATACCATAACCATCATTATTTGTTATAGTTGTATTCACAATTGTTGGATCTGAATTTGACCAAATTTCATAAGCAAAAATTCCACTCATAGAATTATTACTTATAAGACAATTTACAATATCTGGTGAAGCTTCATCTATATATATACCATTATTTAGATTATTTATAATCATACAATTTCGAATTATTGAATTATTACTAATATATAAAGCTCCCCTATTATAATCTGAAATATTATTCTTTATAATAACTTTATTTAGAAAAGAAGAAAAAAAATCTAAAAATACAGC
>JAUVLE010000193.1 GCA_030595905.1 Candidatus Cloacimonadota bacterium
TTTAAGGAATGATCTCATTTTCAAAAGTTTTATAGTTTATGAAGATATTAACAATATCAATTCAAAAGATAGAAATAGACTATTAAGTGCTTCTGATAAACAATTCCCTAGTTTTGAAGATTTCAAAGAAAATGGAGAGAGCTTTTTACAAAGAGAGACAACCGGTTAATTACAATATTTTTCAATTTCTTAACACCATCCTCTCATCCACAACTTTTGCCGGCAGGCTCAACGAAAAACTGAACGAGAATTATAGGAGAAAATGTTAGTGTAACATAATTTGAAAGATTATAAAAGGCTAACCGAAACTTGTCACAAGTGATTTTATCATCTTGTGATAAGTTGACAGTGCTACATCTGGAGAAAGATAATGCTCTTTCGACTTAACACAAAACCTTCCGGCTTCATATATTACGCCGTGACAGGTTGGCTTGTGCCAAGTCTTAGAAAGTTAAAAATGATTATAGGGCTACCGGCAAAGACACACAAAAGTTGGAAGATAAAATAGATCTGATGGTGTATAAATTGTACGAGCTAAGTTATGAGGAAGTAAAGATAGTGGTTCTGGTTATTCCACCCAATCCCCGCCCTGAAGAGGCGAGGTTATTCAAATAAAACAGCAAATAAATAGCCCCGATATTCATGTCGGGGTTAAAGAAAAAACAAATATTATTCTAAGCCCTTTAGGGCTTTTTAAAAAGGTGCTACCATCCATTTACATCGAACTGTTCCCGGTTTGATAAAATGCCCGGTAGTTTGCTATTATAACTTTAGTGTGTCTCCTACCCTTCTTCCACAACCTTTTTTATCAGATTTTCCTCCGGAACAAACGGCAAAGTTATGTGATCGGTTTCAGCAAATTTTTGATTAAATTCAATAGCAGTTTCGATGGAGTTCGGGTTTCTTGCCCAGGCACGACGGGCAACTCCGCACATCACGTCCCAGGGGAAGGCAAGCTTCAGGATTTCATCCACGCGTTCGCTGCCGTCCAGCACCATCCCGAATCCGCTGTTGGAAACTTTTCCGATTCCCACACCGCCGCCATTGTGAATGGTAACCATGCTCATGCCGCGAGCGGCATTGCCGGCGTAACATTCTGTGCTCATTTCTGCCATTATGTTTGAACCATCTTTTATATTGGAAGTTTCGCGATATGGTGAATCCGTTCCGCCGGTGTCGTGGTGATCACGACCGAGCATGATGGGACCTACTTCCCCACTTTTTACCATCTCATTGAACTTGAGAGCAATGGAAAGTCTTCCCGGAGCATCCTGGTAAAGTATGCGAGCCTGCGTTCCCACTACCAGTTTATTTTTCATGGCATCGCGTACCCAGATGTAATTATCTCTATCCTGATAGCGTGGTTCTTCACGTAGATTTTTTATGATCTCAGCAGCAGCATTATCTGTTTTGATAAGATCTTCTTCTTTTCCGGAAAGACAAACCCAGCGGAAGGGTCCGTAACCGAAATCAAAAAGTTCCGGTCCGAGAATGTCTTCCACATAACTCGGGAAAATAAAACCATCGTAAGTGTTTTCACCATTTTTTGCAATTTTCTTCACTCCTGCATCGAATACGGCTTTCATGAAACTGTTACCGTAATCGAAGAAATAAACACCACGTTCATCCAGAATTTTAACCAATTCAAAATGTTTTTTCAAAGATATATTTACTAATTTTATGAATTTCGATCTGTCATGTGCCAACATTTCCGTTCGCTCTTCAAAGGTAAGACCCTGCGGACAATATCCGCCATCATAAGCTGCATGGCAGGAAGTCTGGTCGGATAAAAGGTCGATGTGAACATTTTCTTTTACGGCATATTCCAGCAGATCAACGATGTTGCCGTGATAGGCGATGGATATACTTTCTTTTTTTGCCATGTATTCCTGAGCGATTTTAAATGCTTTTTTCGGAGAATCTACGATTTTCCCAACCCAGCCTTGTTTGTGCCTGGTTTCGATGCGGGAAAGATCAACTTCTGCAAAGATTCCGACACCCTTGGCAATTTCAACCGCTTTTGGCTGTGCACCACTCATTCCTCCCAACCCGGAAGAAACGAAAAGTTTTCCTCTCAAGTCACCATCTTCCGCAACTCCGAGTTTCATCCTGCCTGCAATAAGGAGCGTGTTATAAGTTCCGTGCACAATTCCCTGCGGACCGATATACATCCAACCGCCTGCGGTCATTTGTCCGTAGTTTGCCACACCCAGAGCATTTGCCCGATTAAAATCTTCCTGGTTATCGAACTGCCCGATCATCAAACCATTCGTATTTATCACACGCGGAGCTTGCGGGCTGGACTTGAACAATCCCAATGGATGTCCGCTCATACAGACGAGTGTATTTTCATGAGTAAGATTTTCCAGGTATTTTTTAATGAGCAGATACTGCATCCAGTTCTGGCAGACAGCTCCAGTTTCGCCATAGGTTACCAGTTCATACGGATAGAGTGCTGTTTCAAAATCGAGGTTATTATCTATCATCACCTGGAATGCTTTCCCTTCCAGGCATTTTCCTTTATATTCATCCACCGGTTTGCCGTAAATGCGTCCTTCCGGACGAAAGCGATAACCATAAATGTGGCCGTGTGTAAGCAATTCATCAAGAAATTCGGGAGCGAGTTTTTCGTGTAATTCTGCTGGAATATAACGCAAAGCATTTTTAAGGGCAAGTTCAATTTCCTGCTTGTTCAGGTTCATTTCACGTTTGGGAGCTCTTCTGATCTCTGCAATAAATTCCGGATATCTTGGAAGTACAGCATCCAGTTTGATGGTCATTGCATTGGAAATATCTAAATTATTCATCCTTTTCTCCAATCAATTTATTATTCCTGTTTTTTGGAAATCACATGAAGCAATATCTTTTTCGGTTAATAATTCCTTGATCTTTTTTTCCAGGGTATCGACAACTTCTATTGATATATCTTTTGATTCATCAGACTTATATTGCTTTCTCAAAACAAAGATCGAATTAATTTTCGAAGAACTGAGTTCAGGAATAAAATTCTCATCCAGAGTTTCAGTAATAATAACAGTTTTTGATTTTTCAAAGGTTGTTTCTGCCATATTTGCATAATATTCGGTTCTAATAAAATCTACTTCTGTCAGGTTATCGAAAGTATGGAAGATGATCAAAGGAAGAATAGTTTTATATTTGCGGAAATTTCTTTTTCCCGAGACCCTGTGCTGAGTATCTATTTCCTGGGTCAATTGAAGCATTTCCGGTGAATAAGACTGCTCGAATTTAATATCTTTTTCTATAGAACACAAATCATTCGGATTAAATTTCAAGTTTACATTGAACGTTTGGAATCCCCATTTAACGCCAAGATGAGATAATATTTTTCTTCTGCTCATAAGAACAGAAATAAGATCATTTAAATAGCAGTTTGAAAATACCGGAGATTTTTTTTTGAATCCTCTCCTTGTAGTAGAATTATAAACATATTTTTTATTTGAAAGCGACGAGATGAAATCGTTTATTGCCTTTATAATCAAATTATTAAATCCAGCCTTAGATTCTGCCGCTTTCTCAAAATTCTTCCATTTAATATTTATTTCATGCAAATACATCTTGTTCACCGAATTCGTTTCATCTTTCAATAATTGTTGTAAAATATCTTTATAGAACATCATCCACCTCTAAATAGACCTTTTTTATTTATCTAAAAATATACCCATAACAAAGCAAACTACTAAAGATAATGAACGTCTTTTTTTGTCAAATTTCTTTTAATATAATAAGAAAAGAGCCATTCCAAAAAGGAACGGCTCCTTCCAAACTTTAACCGTTCCGAAGGTTAAGAAATATTAGAAGTCACATAACCTTCGGAAGGTCATATATCACTATTTGATCATTAACATTTTCTTAACTTCAGAATAATTGGTTGATTGAAGTTTATAGAAATATATTCCTGAGCCAAATTCAGTTCCATCCCATTCTAAGGAATAAGTTCCGGATTCATAAGTTTGTGTTTCAAGGATCTGACCTTTTGTGTTGAATATCGTGAATGAAGCTATTTCTCCTTCTTTCACACTGAATTGTATATGTGTGCTTGGGTTAAATGGATTCGGATAATTGGTTTTCAGATAAGTATATTGCGGAAGTTCGGGAATATCACCTTCCCCTGGAATTGTTAATGAAGCCGGACCGTAAGTATCTGTTACTCCGCCTACATCTACAGATTCAAGCCAATACCAGTATGTATTACCTTCTATAACAGGATATTCATCCGTAAATTGATATTCTGTTGGCATAGAAGTTGTTCCTGCTCCGGGAAATAAGTCGTAATTAATCTGTAAAGAAGTTGCAAAATCATTTGAATCTGAACGATAGATATTCCAACCCTGATTATTGGTTTCGCTTTGTGTTGTCCAGTTCAATACAGCACTGCCACTGGCATATAAAGCACTAAAAGTAGAAAGTTCTACAGGACAACCAGGATCATCCACCCCATTAATTACAAATGCCATATCAAGCGACTCGAAAGTAATAGGGTCTATCAATTCATACCAACCAGGACTGGGGACATAGTCCCAATATACTGCATCATCCATGAAGTGGTCTTGAGAGGTTTTCCAGCCCACATAACCTTCAGATCCACTTGTAAGATAGATTGCAATATCAAGCCAGTATATTACACCCTCAAGTTGATAGAATAGATCAGTGAAGTCACAGATAGTACCGGTATTTACCTGGTAATAATGTATGTGATCATGCTCTTCCCAGGTACCCCACCATGGATCAAACCATCCCTGATCTCCTATTTCGGGATCTCTAATAGTAAATTCACCTGGTTTGAAATCATAAGACCAAAGGAGATTTCCTGGATGACTCCAAGGAAACTCAGGATCTATTCCAGCCGGCACATCATCATGAATGCTAACATGAATAGAATCTATTTCCTCGTACAAATCTTGCCAATATGAAATCCAGAAATGAATCCAACATACGTAACCAGTTTCACTGCACTGCCAGTCATCAGCCAGGTAAAATGGTTCTTCATATAAAGCTACATCCCAACCATTGGGGTCAGGCAGTTGGGGAAAATGCATTTTGTGCCCATCACCGGGATTCCAGTCTGCAAATAGACTTCCTGTAAATAAAACTAAAAAAAATAAAACGATCATCCTTTTCATAATCCCTCCTTTTTAAAAAATGGTTAAAGCCTTTTTCACATTTCATAACTTATTAATATAAAATAAGTTATATTCCTCAAAAACATCTTGACTACCTCCTAACCGACAAATAAATGTCTTAATG
>JAUVLE010000156.1 GCA_030595905.1 Candidatus Cloacimonadota bacterium
ATAAAGCTTTAACCAATTGAAGACCGAGAGTTTCCGTATTAGACAGGGTTATATTTTTTGAAAAACCGATGCCATTATCCCGAATGGTCATTGTGTATTCACCCTTACAGAGAGAAAAATCTATCCATATATTTCCTTTTCTATTATTTGGAAATGCATATTTAAGAGAATTAGAAAGAACTTCATTAAAAATAAGTCCACACGGAATTGCAATATCTATGTCCAGCATAATATTTTTGATATTAATAGATAGATTAACATTATCGATATTTACACAGAAAGTTATTAAGAGATAAGTGGATAAACTCCGTACATAATCATTGAAATTAATTAGTGTAAAATCTTCTGTTTTATATAATTTTTCGTGGATCAAAGCCATCGATCTTATTCGATTCTGACTTTCTTTGAATAATTTTAGCATTTTCTCATTCCGAATACTTCTGGATTGCAATTTTAGAATACTGGAAATTATCTGCATATTATTTTTTACGCGATGATGAATTTCTTTTAACAGAATTTCTTTTTTCATTAAGTCTTTTTTTATTTGTTGTTCTGCTAATTTACTTTCTGTTATATCCCTTGCGGAAATAATAGCTCCTTTATCAAATGGAGCTATGGTGATCGCCCATATTTTGTTTCTATATTTTGATTCCGGGACATTGATGGTCTTTCCTGTTTTAATACTATTCATTAAAATGGAATACATATCGGTTTCATGCTTCGAAGCAAAATCTTTGTACATGATCTCGCCTTTTCCTGGTATTCTATTTCGATTTTCCCGCACGGTAAGATTCGATTTGATTATTTTTCCTTTTCTATCGACAATTATGGTTTCGATCGGATTGTATTCAAACAGGGCAAAATTAAAAGCTTCTCTTTCCTGCAGTTTTCTTTTTGCTTGTTTCCTATCTGTAATATCCAGTAACTGAGCAACTGTACATATTTTCCCCTTTGAATCTCTGATCACAGAAGAACTTATAGCTACATTTCTTTTTTCACCGTTCTTTCTAATAATATCAAATTCATATCTGGGAGGTACTTTTTTCCCCTGTTGTTGTTTTCTATACCTTTTTGCAACCATTTCCCTGCTGTTCTTGTCCAGGAATTTCCTGAAATCCTGTCCGATAACTTCTCTTTTTAAATACCCGAACATTATAGGAACTTTATCATTACAATAAATTATTTTATAATCCGTATCGATAGTAATTATCCCATCATGAGAATTTTCTACTATAGAACGGTATCGTTCCTCGCTTTCTAACAGAGCTTTCTCGGCAAATGTCTTTTTTTCTTTCTCCTTCTTTAATTTCAAAGCATTCTTTATTACCGGTGTTAAACGAATGAGACGTTCTTTCATTACATAATCCCATGCACCCTTTCTTATACAATCGGCAGCTTTTACTTCATTTAAGGATCCTGTTACCATGATAAATGGTATGTCCGGTGAAATCTCTTTTGCCAGTTCTAAAGCGATCAATCCGTTGTACTGCGGTAAGCTATAATCAGAGAGGATCAAATCCGGTTGAAATTCCGTAAGCGCTTTGTGGAACTCTTTTTCATTCTTTACTACTTTGGAAACAAAATCTATTTTTCTTTTACGAAGTTCAATTTTATTTAACTCGGCATCTTCAAAATTATCTTCCAACATTAATATTTTTAATTCTTTTTGCATAAATTATCCTTTCCATAAGTTTATATATCCGCTATTAATGAGATACCCATCTATTCGGAAATGCAAATTAATTAAGGATAAACAGGATTTAATTAAAAATTTAAACACATCACTTTTGTAATGTTTTACAATCAGAATGAAAATAACAGATTATAAAGCAATGAGAATTATTAAAAATATAAAACAAAAAATCTATTTGAGATTTAGCTAATTCTCTTTATTATTTTTAATTTTATGTCGGAATTTTTTAAATTTTATTCATAACGTCAATAAAAATATTAATTAAATTTGCTTTTTCGCTGGATTTCTCTTTCTTCGTCTCTCTTTTTAATTGTTTCCCTTTTATCATAGAGTTTCTTTCCTTTTGCGATAGCCAATAAAACTTTTGCCAGACCTTTATCGTTAATATAAATTCCCTTGGGGACAAGTGTTAGTCCTTTTTCCTCAATTTGTTGGGTGATCTTTCTTATTTCTCTTTTATTTAGAAGGAGTTTCCTTTTTCTTTCCGGTTCATGATTAAATCTTCCGCTATGTTCATACGGACTGATATGAAGATTATGCAGCCATATTCCGTCTTTTTCGATTTTGCCATAACTATCTTTAAAGCTAAGTTTGCCCGTTCGTATTGATTTGATCTCAGAGCCTTTCAATACTATTCCGGCTTCCATTTCCAGAAGGAAAAAGTAGTTATGAAATGCTTTCTTATTCTTTATAAGTTTCATATCGACTCCTAAGGTTAATTTGTCTGGAAAGTTAACTTTGTCAAATGGTTTATGATTAAAGGTTTTAAAAAAATAATGCGTATAAAAGATTTGACAAAAATAACGTCTGTATAATAAAAAAACTGTTTTTAGAAACTTGGTTTTAGGAATGATATGAGGGATTAATGAATATAATTTATACATGCTTAACTGTATTTCTTCTTGCTTTTTTCTCTGTTTATAGTATCACTCCATATATTATAAAATTATCCTATAAGACAAAATTCTTAGATAATCCCAATATCAGGAAAGTACATAAAATATCTACGCCCCTACTTGGAGGATTAGCTGTTTTTACCGGATTCATTATTTTAGCAGTTTATATTATCCTCACTAATCTTCATTCATTTAATAAACCTATAACCGGATATCTAATTGGAGCTTTGATTATTGTTATCATTGGAATGATCGATGATAAATTTGGAATGAATCCATTGTGTAAATTACTCGGTCAGGGTTTGTCATGTTTCGTTTTTATTTATTCAAATGACCTGCTATCCATATTTGGACCAGCATATATTACAGTTCCCCTACTATTTTTCTGGATGGTGGGATTAATGAATGCCTTGAATTTCCTTGATAATATGGATGGGATCATCACGGGCATGTCCGGTATTCTGGCTTTAGGATTTTATGCTTTCAGTTTCATCAGTAAAACACCTGCCCTTGCACCTCAGAGTAATTTTATGTCACTTTTATCTTTAATTTTTGCAGGCTCGGTTTTTGGTTTTCTGCCATACAATTTTAACCCTGCAAAGATATTCCTGGGTGATGCGGGAAGTATGTTCATTGGTTATTTCCTTTCTACGATGGGAATATTAGCCGGTCGTCTTGCTGTGATACGTTTAAATAATAATTTATACTACCTTCTGCCTGTATTACTTCTCAGTTATGCGATTTTTGATATCTCGCTTGTCAGTTTCACACGAAAAAGAGATGGAAGAAAGATAAGTCAGGGCGGAAAAGACCATTCCACTCATCGAATCGATAATGCAATGGGTTCTCCAAAAGTTACAGCATTAATTATTTACCTGATAAATATTATTATCGTTCTGGTTACAATTCTTGTATTTAAAATTCAATCTGATAAACTGCTGATAATTTCTGTAATTCTTTTTGCAACTGTGTTTCTTTTTTTCGGAAAGAAATTAGACAAGATACCAATAACGATTCCTTCAAACCAGGTGAAGAAGATTAAGGAGTGAGATATTAAAATCAAGATATTAGGTTCTGCTCCCGGTTTACCAACTCTGGGAAAACATCACGCTTGTGTGTGGGTAAATTGCTCATCGACGAATATCCTTTTTGATTGCGGAGAAGGAACAGCAAAACAACTAATAAAAAACAAACTTGATCATAATGAGATCGATTCAATTATAATAAGCCACTTCCATCCGGATCATGTTTCCGGTATCTTTATGGTTCTGCAGATGTTCTATCTCCAGAAAAGAAAAAAGCCATTGAATCTCTATCTTCCGGAAAAAGCAAACGAATTTAAAAGTATTTTAGATATGTTCTATACTTTCACTTCAAGATTTTCCTTTAAGGTATATTTTAAACTTACAAAAAATGTTAATGCCGATCATAAGCAGATTCAACCAATCCCATCCGACCACATGCAATCCTATGCTGATTTTGTACAAAAACATTCCCTGGCAAATGAATTACTCTCATATTCTTTCATAATTTCAGATGCAGGAAAAAGAATTTTATATACTTCTGATTTTTTAGATATAAAAATTTATAATAAATATCTGAAGGAAATGGATATTATTATTATCGATGCCCTTCATACGGAAGCAAGCGACATAATTAAGTTCGCAGGTTTAACAAATGCAAGGATGATCCTTAATCATGGATTATCTGAAGAAATGAAAAATAGATTAAAAATATCAATAAATAAATTCGAGATCGCCGATGAAGAACTGGAAATATCCTTATAAAATATTATTTTTACTTCTTGTAATTTACATTGCAGGTTGCTCTGTTAACAAGAAATACAGCAATGCATACAGCTTTTATATGAGAAGTAATTATGTTGCTGCTATCATCCTTTATGATGATTTCATAGAAAAATACCCGGTAGATGCTTTAGCAACAAAAGCAGACCTGGAACGTTCTGATTGTTATTATCAACTTGGATATCAGGCATATTTAAAAAATAACTGGATACTTGCATCCCGGCTTTATTATCTTTCTAATTCCGATATTGCCGATAAGATGTTAGATAACTGCTACTTCGAGCTGACAAAGATCAGTTTGGCAAATAATGATACGGTTAAAACTCTTAAATATTACGATCATATTACTTCATATTTAAAGGATTCGGAACTGATCCAGGAAGTTTTATTCAACAGAATAAAGATCAATATCGATCTTGGAAATAAATTCACAGCTTTTGACGATTACCATTTTCTCTGGTCAAATTATCCTCAAAATGAATTTACAAAAAAGGTGCAGCCAAGCATCGATGAACTGATCCCTTTTTATATTAATGAAGCAATTGTATACAAAGACTCAGCGAAATACAATGAATCTCTGGAGCTTTTGTTCAAACTGAGTCAATATCCAACTAAGTTCCAGGAATCTATTCAGAAGGATATAAGTAATTTATATCTTCTGCTGGCAGAAGAAGCTATTGTAGAAAAAGATTATCAACAGGCAAAAAATTATTTTACAAAAGTTATTGAGTATGATCTCGAAAAAATATCTTTTGTCGATCAGGAAATGGATGATATCTGTATGAGCATAATTCAAAAAGGAAATAATCTTATTCATGAATATAAATTTAATGAAGCTATCAAAGTGTTTGAAACATGCTTTCTTTTGATTCCGGAATACCAGACTTCAATCAGATCGATCGAAAATGCAGAAGGACTTAAGATTAAACATCAAAAAGCGATCGATCTAAAAAATAACGGTTTGAACTTTGAAAAAGAAAAAGAATATAAAAAAGCTTTATATGCATACAAACAATCATATTCTAATTTAAAAACACCGGAAGTAAGAGAAAAAATATCATTAATGAATAATATGATCGCTGCCAAAAAAGACCCGAAAGCTTTTGCGAAATCTATTATCTTCAATTATAAGAAGGGAATGATTCCGGATAAGGTCAGTGCTATTGAAATAGAAATGGAGATAAAATACGGTGAAAACATTAAAGCATCAGGCTGGAGAGTTCTTTATGCTGTCGGCGAATATAAATATGAAGTAAGATATGATATCTTAACTCCGAAAGAAAATTATTACTTTGCATGGAGAGTAAATCTGAAAAATAAAGAAATTACTCCATCGAACAAAGTATCGGAAGAAATTCTGAAAAATTAGGTTGGAAAATGAAAAAGATAATTTTATCTCTTATAATTATTGTACTCACAAATCTATTGTTCGCAACGGAATTTGATATAAAAAAATTCTCCGACCCGAATAAATATGGATGGGATAATTTTGAAAAATATTTCATGGCAAGAGAAGATAAACAAAGCAGGCAGAAATTGCTTCAAATATATGAACTGAAAAAGCAGGATGTTACGAAGAATATCATCAAATCTGCAATTGCTCCGGGATGGGGACACTTCTGTGCAAAGGATCATACAAAGGGTACGATATTATTAGGATTGGAAATAGTACTTCTTGGAACCAGTTATTTTTATTACGATAAAGCTATGGGTTACTATGATAAATATAAAAAATCTAACTATATCGGTGATATAAATCAGTATTATCTCGATGCAGAAGCTCCCTACACTTATTCCCAGGTATTCCTTTCTATTGGAATTGCTGTCTGGTTATACACTATCTATGATTCGGTCAATGCAACAGATAGATATAACCAGGAACTATGGGATGATATTTTTCAGGAATATCGTCAAAAGAAATTCCAGATAACACCAACAGGTTTTTCCGTGAGGTTCTAATGCTGAAAAAAACATATCTAATTTTATTTCTCATGGTCCTTATCTCGTGCTCTCTTGAAAGAAGCAATCCGCTTGATCCCATGAACAGTGGTACTAAAGCTCCCAGAAAAGTTACTGGAATAGAAGTGATGAATATTGAAAATACCAGTATAATAATAAATTGGAATACTATGGGAGATATTGATGGTTTCTATATTTACAGGTCAACATATTTTGATGGCAAATATAGAAGAATAGCGAATAACATATCACCATCAGACTCTCTTTTTGAAGATACAGATGTTGAACTCCCTGAAAATTTCTATTGGTACAAGATGTCTGCCTATAAGATAGTTGAAGAAAAAAAACTGGAAGGCTACCGCTCTGAACCCAGAAGCTGGAACTAACCCTGTTCATGAATCTTCTGAACAACTTAAATCCTCAACAACAGAAAGTGGTTACACAAACAGAAGGTCCTGTTCTTGTACTTGCCGGTGCAGGCAGTGGAAAAACACGTTCTGTGATATACCG
>JAUVLE010000019.1 GCA_030595905.1 Candidatus Cloacimonadota bacterium
GTAAAGAAGTACCCAATGCAACGATAGTGATAGCAATAAATTTTTCACTCACGTTCAGTAGCTGCGCTATGAATACAGCATTTTTTACTACCATCTCGCCGCCAAAAAAAAGTCCGATTATCCCGATAACTGTATATAATATGGAAATAGGAATTGAATGAAGTTTTACCGTGATCTCTTCTGTAATTTTTTCTTTTGCAATTCCCACCACATAAACAAAGAATAGGATCAAGCTGAAAATAAGGAAAATACCATCTAACCTGGAAAGAGTGTTACCCTCGAAAATAAAATTATTTGAAAGCGCAAGCACAAATATCGTACCGATCAGCACGAATGGGATCTCTTTTTTTACTGTGTTCTTTTCTATGGAGATCGGATATATAATGCCTGCAACACCCAGGACTACCAGCGTGTTAAAGATATTACTTCCCAGAACGTTGCCAAAACATATCTCGTTATATCCGCCTGCACTGGAAATAATATTCACTATCAATTCGGGAGCGGAAGTGCCAAAAGCTACAATTGTTAACCCAATAGCCAGTTCCGAAATTGAAAATCTTTTTGCCAGGGATGAAGCTCCATTGATAAGTAAAGATGCACTTTTAACTAAAATTATAAAACCGATAATTAATAATACACTCGAAAGTGCCATTACAATAATTAATATTGATGATACCATAAAATTCCTTTCCGGATCAAATATCTATTAAAGACGTTGCTTCATATTGCGATGAAACAAACAATTGCAGATCGTGATTTATAATTTTCAGATATTCTTTCATTATATTCTCTGCCTTTTCCGGCAGGTTGTTCTGTTCGCTCAGATGTGCCAGAACCAGGTTTTTCAAGCCCGGATGCACAACTTTTGTTATCACACCAACTGCCTGTTCGTTGGAAAGATGTCCATCCTTGCTTTTTATCCGTTGTTTCAGGTACCAGGGATATGGTCCATCTAACAGCATCTGTACATCATGATTACTTTCCAGGATAATGGTAGTTGATTCTTTTATTCTATGGATCATAAGTTTAGAACTGAATCCCAGATCGGTGGCTAAAGCCAGTTTGCGTGTTTTATCTCCTGTTTTTTCAAAAACAAAATTACTGCCATCCACCACATCGTGAGATGAAGGAAAAGTTTTTACTTCTATATTACCGATTTTGAACGAATTCCCGTTTTCAAAAAAAACCACACCTTCGGGTAATTTCCCCAGGAATTTTTTAGAAACCGAATATGTCATTTCAGTTATATAAAGAGGAATATCAAGATTACGGCAGATAATTCCTGCTCCTTTTATATGGTCATGGTGTTCGTGGCTTATGATGACCGCATCCAGTTTATTTGCATCCAGGTTTATACTGGAAAGCAGGTTCAATATTTTTTTACCGCTTAATCCGGCATCCAATAACACCATGGTGCTATCTGTGCAGATGACCGTGCTATTTCCCTTACTACCGCTTGCCAGAACCGAAACTTTAAACATCTAATACCTATTTTATGTAATAATACCTGTTATTCAACTTGTCGTATTCCGTCCATATAGCGTCATCTTTTTGCACAGATCCAATTAACTGGGCTACGCCAACTGTTTGAGCATCAAAATTATCGGCATGATGCAGAACAACGGCTTCCAGAGTCTGGGGCAGGCGGGCAGATGCTTTCTCATATTCACCATGATGCGAAAGTATCAGATGCCGCAACTTGAACAGCAGATCGGGTGGGAAATTATCTATCTCCGCAGCTTTTTCGCATACGATATGATCTCCCAGCGGAATATGACCTACCAATCTTCCTTCTGGAGTAAATTCTATAGTCGGCTTGATGTTGTATTCCAGAACCTTTCCTACATCGTGTAAAAGCGCACCCGTAATTAAAAGGTCTTTATCTACTTTGTACAGATGAGTAGAAAACTCACAGATAGACGCAACTGTTACGGAATGTTCCAAAAGTCCGCCAATATAATTGTGATGCCAGTTTTTGGCCGCAGGAGCCTGGGCAAATTTAGTAAAGAATTCTTTATCATCGAATATTTTCGATAACAGTTGCTTCAAATAACTATTCCCGATGCTTTCCACATATTCGAACAATTTCTCTGAAAGTTTATTAACATCTCTGCTGGTTGTTTGCAGATAATCTGTAATATCGTATTCTTCTTCCGGAATTCTTATTATTTTATTTACCGTAACCTGCAACTGGGCTTTATAGCTTATGATCACACCTTTTACCTGGATCACATCGCCAACCTTAAATTTCTCATCAATTACCTTGGCATTGTTCCATACATTTCCCGATATGGAACCTGTGCAGTCATTCAATTTTAACCTGATATAGAAATCTTTTGCACCTTCCCTCAGTTCTTTTTGTGAAACCAGGAAATTGCTGATTATCTCTTTGTTCAGGTGATCTTTTAACTCTTTTACAAATATTTTACTCATATTTTCCTTCCTCTATCTTTTCTGTGTTTCAGGTTTTTTCGGGAACGCAACGTTCTACACAGAATTTCTTTTATAATTCTATCACCGATTCATCACCAGAAATGTTTCTAACTTTAATCCGCAAAGGTTTCTTTTCAGAGCATATTTTCCCATCCCAAAATTCTTTAGTCTTTTCTCCATTAATTATGATAAAACCGTTTTTATCTATTTTTATTTCATTGTCGCTTTGCCAGATTCCTTCTTTGTTTGTGCAATCCAAACTTATTAATTCGATCAACTCCAAACCTTCTTCACTAATCTCTATCGGTGTGAATTCCTTCCCTTTTGTGATCGACTGCAACTGCCCTTTCTCATTGAATTCAGAAATTTTCTGCATTAATCTGTCACTGATGAATTTTGTGATTTCAACTTCAAAAATTCTTTCTTTCTCTGATAGATCATATTCAATAATATCTTCTATCACAACTTCATTCAGCAGGTTTTTTAAATCCTTCAATTCGACCTTGATTTCTGTAATATTATTATCTCTGATGAATTTCTCGATCTGCTTGAAATCATCGACATCGATGTAATAAACAATTACCTTCTTTGCATCTACTTCCAGATTTTGCAATTCCTGGTTGATGATCTTATTGATGAGCGGAATATCCAATACTTTTGTTGTGTGGTCTTCAAGATTCGGGACATAAACTGGAACAATTCCATCCTTGCTGTTTTGAATTACACCAAACCAGAATTTATTAATTCCTTCGATATTCTGCTGTAAACCCGGAATCAGTTTTGACAGCTTATCCATTGTTTGCACAGGATTGCGAAACAGACTCACTCCGTCTTTTACTTCCATTATTTTAAATTCCGCTCCTGCTTCGATTAAACGATCTCGCGTGGTTTGAATGGAATTTACTCCAACATCGCAATGGATAAATCTTCTATTTAGATCATTTGCTACTTTTGCTGTAACACCGCTGCCACCGAAAAAATCTGCGACTATCATTCCTTCGTTTGATGATGCGTTGATGATACGCTGTAAAAGTTTCTCCGGTTTTTGAGTTACGTAATTAGTAGATTCAGAAGAATTTGATGAAATTAATTGAATATCATTCCATAAATTTCCTATTTTTCTTCCTTTATATTCATCTGCATAACGTTTATATCTTGGAGTTCCTCTTTCTGTCCAAAAAATCAAATATGGATTTTCTTTTATTCTTTCATCAAATGTTTGTTGTGACCATCTCCATCCTATATTGCTAATAACTTCTTTCCCTTCAATTATTCTTGTTTCTCCAGAACTGCTTGAATTAGAAGCCTGTTCTAATTTCTCGTGAGTAAATTTTCTTCCAGTTTCTTTTTCAGTGTATGGAAATTTATTATTCATCTCTTCATTATTTAATGTTTGATAAGGTTGATTAAAAAAATATTCTTCTGATTTTTTATACCAAAAGATTGCATCAGTCATTACATCTAAAGAAGATGAAATATGATGACCTAGAGTTCGCTGAAATATTATTTCAGATTCAAAATTATCTTCTCCAAAAACTTCATCTAAAAGGATTTTCACATAATGCCCAATATGCCAATCGAGATGCACATAAATACTTGCAGTATCGCTCATAATGCTTTTAATTGCCTGCAAATTTTCATACATCCAATTCAGGTAATCTTCTTTCTTCCAGATATCGCCATACATTTTTTCTTCAAAGGCGCGCAGTTCTGCCATTTCCATTTCCTGCTCTGCCTGCTTAATTTTCTCGGCAAGTTTTGGGTTACGGCGGATATAAACTTTTTTGGCATAATCGGCACCGCTGGCAAACGGCGGATCTATGTAAACCAGATCGACCTTGATTCCCTGATCTTTAAGAAATGCACAGGCGGAAATGCATTCACCTCTTATTACCAGATTTTCGTATTGTGATGAAACTTCCGAAGTTTCCAATACTTCGGAAGTTTGAAAATTGAGTTCTGCTTTTTGCGTCTTTGCGTCTTTGCGGTGAACTTCTTCAACTACTTCCACTTCGTAATAAGGCATTCCTCGTTTAATTTTTTCATAAACTTTATCATTCTCACGATAACTGAGAATTCTTCTTGTTCGTGTTATATTATCGAGGATTGCTTGTCCTTCTACTGTATTGGGATAATAGGGTATATATTTAATTGGCATAATTTAATCCTTCTTATTTATAATATTCGTAGCCCAGATACGGAATTGAGTTCCACGAAAAGATTTAACTCTATAACCTACAGAGACGATCACATCGAGGTTAAAATAGGTTACGGGTTTATCTGAAATAGGAATATGCATAATTTGCATATTGCTTTTTCTTTCGAGTTCGCCTTCTTTGAAAACATTGTTCAAGTGCCGAGAAATTACAGATTGATCTCTTTGAAACAATTCCGACATTTGAGATTGATTTAACCAAACCGTATTCTCGACAAGTTTCACATCGACCTCTGTTGTTCCATCTTCTGTTTGATAGAGTATTATTTCACTTTTATTTTCCATTTTATTCCATAAAAAAGTCACTGATCTTATCATTCAGTTTGGAAACATTACTTTCGATTTTATCTGCATCAGAAAGATAGAGAAAATCAAATCGTTTATAACCGAACTTTTCATTGTTTTGCTTTAGAAATTGATTTGATACAAAATTTTTCTTTTTGATAAAAACAGGATCATTTTCAAATCCTTTTCCTTTTGCTTCGATGATCAGAATCCTATGAATTTTATTATCTTCTCTTTTTATGATCAGAAAGTCGATTGTATATCGGCCGATATTTTTCCAATATTTTCCTGTTTTTGCAAAACAGTTTATCACGAATTCTGTTAATCCTCTTTCTCCGTTATAATAGATTTCCAGTTTTTTTTCTTTGAATAGAGCAAGTCTTAAAGCATTGATCAATATTTCTTTTTCGAAATTACTTTGGATGAAATTGTAGGGTAGATAATGGAATGTGTTTTCTTTGTTTTTTATTTCGAAGGGAAGTTCTTGTGGTTCATTCAACCCGGTAACCATATTGGCAAGTCCACTTTCGATTAAAGTTTTTTTCGCTTTTTCGTAGTCTTCTTTCAGCTTCGATTCTACTGATTTAATATCTAATCCTTTTTTATCATATTTCAAAATTTCTTTTATTGCTGCTTCATCAGGACACAGTTTATTATTTTTTCCAATCGGTCTCAGCTTATCTACAATCAGCAGATTTGCTTCTTTCGGGATCACTTCGCTTTCTGTTTTTAAATCTCTTTTAATGCTGAAACCAAGACGAATTTTGGAACTAATTGTGTAAAGGTCGAAAACTTCATTAAAAAACGATCCTTCATCTTTTTGATAAGTTATTTGCTCAAAAATCTCTTTCAATTGTTTCTCAAATTTCATTAAATCCTGAACACTGATTTTGTTAAAACTGTGTTTTGAAATATCAAAAATCCATTGATTGAAATTTGCAATGTTTAACCCAACTTTTGAGACAACATCAATATCCGCATTATCAATTTGATCAATTTCGCTTGTTTTAATTAATACAGGTTTTTTGAAATCATCAATATTATTAATTATGAATTGCAGTTTTTGTTTTGTGTTTGGATTGTCTTCTTTATCGATTGCATTATAAGATATTTCTAATTGATAAAATTCCACTTTTGGAAGTTGCAGATGTTCAATCCTGGAATATCTTTCAAACATATCAGTTTCAGGTTTTCCGGTAATTTTATTGATTTCTTCTATATTTGTATTCTGTTCATTCTTAAGTTGTGAATTCAATGTTTTGGCATTAAATTCGTTCAGCCAGATCAGAGCAGTTTCTTCTTTATTTTTATCGACCTGCCGCAGACATCGGCAGGAAGTTTGTAAAACCATATTGGTGGGACTGTCACCTTTTTGAGATAAAATAATTCCTGTCAAACTTCTGCAATCCCAACCTTCTTTGCCGATCTGAACAAGCAGAATGTATCTGATTTTAGTGCTTGCTTTGGTTTGTGGAATATCGAGAGAATTAAAAAAGAGTTCATTCTCTTTTGGTAATTTGTATTCTTTGTTGCCACCGTGATATTTCAGTATTTCATTAGGATTTATCTCTAACTTTCCTATCAGAAAAGGATAAACTTCTTCTTCCAGAGATTTTATATTTCCGCAATAAATTGCCAGTTTTGCAATAGTTCCATTCTCATACACTTTATCTTTGTAACGTTTATTAAAATCTTCAATTCCTTTTTCAATAATTTGATTTCGGTTCAGTTCAGTAGCAAATTTCACCAGAGGTTTTTTTAAGAAATACTTTATCGCAGTCGTTAGAGGATAATAATAAACTGTATTCGTAATCTGCTTGAATTTGAAAAAAGATATTTCTGTTACTTTTATCTTATCTGCTTTTTTCAAATAAGGAGTTCCCGTAAAACCTAAAACAGTTGTTACATTTCCTTTTTTGTTCCAATTGTTCACAACTTTTCGCAATTTAATTTCATCGTTAGCAGCGTGATGAACTTCATCGATGAATATCGAGAGATTGGGAATCTTACCAATAAGATGACGCAATTCATTTGCCAGAATATCTTTTTCATCTTCGGTTTTTTCAATTGCTTCCAATTGATCTGAAATTTCCATTCTATCAAGAATCACTTTTTCTGCATTAACTACAAAGATATATCCAAAGGGATTCGGCAAACATTGGTTTACTTTCTGAGCATTCGGATTTCTGGCTTTGTTACTCTTTTTCGCAGATTTCGGTTGATCGAGAATCTCAAGTTTTAATAATCGTTTTATTTTTGAAGCCGAAGGTTCCGGTAAAACCCAAGCAGGATCAAAGTGTTCAATAGTTTTCAAACTCGGTATAATTGAAGATTTGAGACCTGATGGAATTAAAACCAAAAAATTATGAGAGAAGTTTTTATTATCAGGTTCATTTTGAGCAAAATAAATATCGAGATAAATGAAAGCAGCCATCAAAAATGTTTTTCCTGCTCCCATCGGCAAACTCATCAAATAATCTGCATAATCTACATTATAAAATATACTTCTGATAATTCTTTCGTATTCGATGTTTTCCGGTTGTTCTATTATTAATTGTTCAAGTTCAGGAAGTAGTGTTGTTTTTCCGTTTCTCTGGCGAGTGAAATCAAACAAAGCGTGAGCGGCAATATTATCATTTAAATATTCACGGGCATTATTATTTATATTAAGTTTTGTTAGATCGGTTCCGTTTGTAAAGAAACCTTCGGCAAATAATTTCCAGATAGGTTCATTGTTTCCTTTTATTTTCAGAAATAAATAAATCTCAATTGCTTCAATTTGCGTTTCTCGCAGAAATCCTACTTGTCGAATGTATTGGATTAAGTCTTTAATCGAACACTCTGAAGATTTTAACCAAATATCTTTTTTAAGTTTTATGATTTTATCTAACATTACTTTTCTTTTCAAACAACATAAATATTATTAGTATAGATCCAGCCATATCCGAACCGTGTTATTTCCAATCTGTAATTTCCTTTCCTGTTAATTTTAAATGCTCCTTTATCATTATATTTAGAAGATATTTTCCTGCCATTCCGGTAGAGGGCAACCCTGGAAGATTTCGGTAATCGGAAATAAAAGTTCAGGTCATCTTGAAGTTCGATCTCCTGCCCGAAGACAGCACTATCACCTTTTGCAGAAGCGATACCGGCATAAAAATCGTATGGATTCCCGATCTTGTAATTTATTATATAACTATTTCCGTTCTTTATGGCATTCAAAACGCTCTGATCATTTATCGGAGTTTCTTCTTCCAGAAGGATATTTGTGCGTATTGTCTTGAACAAAGACTTGTGGGTAAGGAATTTGAATTTGATCCCGAATTTTTTCATTCTTTCCGTATGCGCATCGATGCTTCCGATAGCAGATTTTTTTTTGCCCTGTAGATTCAATTCATCCCAATAGGCAAGAGTTTCCCGAAGCGGCTTTTTTACGAATAATGAAGGGAACAACACCAGAAAAATTCCATTCAATTTTGGATTCATTTTCCCGATCCATTCGGACAGATAATTCCATATTTCCAAACCATTGAAATCGTTATTCATCCTGTTCGTCCAGATATATTTCCTGAAAATGGAAGAAGATCTTTTTTCGATGGGATGAGCAGCAAAACCGATCGCACCACAATCTTTGTAATATTTCACATATTCTTCGGCAGATCTCCCTTTCATGATATTATCAGAATTAAAAACGAGATAATGATTATTATTCTTCGGATCGTTTATTTCCATTCCAATAATAACGAGCAGGTCTTTTTCTGCCAGATAGTTTTCATCTTTTTTTGCATCGAGGTTCAGGTGATCATTGATGGTTATGAAATCCAGTTCACTCCTATTTGCTTCTTTGATGATCTTTGATAATTTTACCTTACAGTCGAATGAATACTCTGAATGTATATGAATGCAGCCGGTTAATTCCAGGTATGATCTATTAAAATTTTTTTTTTTTTTCATATTATTTGATCAGAACACATTTGCGGAGATATTTATTGGTATTTTTATTTGTCTTTATTTCGATCTTTATCAGGTAAACTCCGCTCGATACATCTTTCGAATTACTGTCTTTTCCATTCCAGGTAACTGAATTCTGACTTTGTATTTCGGATCGGGGAATATTGAATGTTTTGATCTTTTGCCCTTTGATATTATAAATCTCAATCTTTGCGTTCTCTGCATCTTTGCGAGAAATACTAAAAGAAATTGTTGTAGACGGATTGAAAGGGTTCGGATAAATACTTATCTTCTGTGCTGCCTGTTCTATTTCTTCATCCAAAACATCAACTGCAACAAACGTAAATTCATCGAAAGGAATAGAGTCTGAAAAATAAATATCTCTGGTTTCATCATTCTGTATCCAGTAAACAATTCTGCAGTTATTCAGTTCACCACCGATAGTTTCAAAATCTTCCAGTTGATTGAACTCTATTGTATCGGAATATGAAGTTAGATATGTTAACTGTATGTCAGGAACTTCAGCTATCATGTCGATCATAATGGGTACCGTTGTATCTTCCGGTAATCCTTCTTCATTTATCACGTCTTCTATTACTGCAACATATAGCTTACAATCATCAAAGAAATCATAAAAAATATATGTTTCATAATTATCCATCTCAATACATAATTCCACATCTCCATATTCGTTATAATATGCAAAGCATGTATCCCTGGAAACAAAAGTACAATCATCTTGCAGTACTTCATCAAAAAAAGAACTCAACGTTACAGAGTAGCTTTGTGATAAGTAACCAAGAATACGCCTTTTCCCGCCTACAATAGTTACAGGAAAACCAAGCAGATCATAATAATGGAATCGTTCAAATGAGGAATAATTAAAAAAAGGTTCATCCGGAATATTGGCAAAGTAATTTATTATTTTACAGCTATCGGCAGAAAACATTCCGTCCTGGATAGTCCAGATACTTTCACTTCCCGGATTATTCAATTTCACTGCATTCTCGATAATAACCTGCGTTTGAGAAATATTGAAAGTATCGAATTCAAGTTCGATCGTATTATTCTGCATCAGGCTATCTTCCGAACAAAAAAGCTCTGCCGTCACTTCATATTGGGAAGGTTGCGTAAGCAGTTCAAATTTCAAACTGTCAGTCATATCAAAGATCACGGTTTCATCGGGTTGAAGAGGAAGTAGCGGAATAGAATCGCAAACCTCACCGCTGGTGTAATAGAGCAGTTCAATTTCTCCAAACGGATATAACATTTCAAAATTTAGATAAGCATTTTCAACTACATTATCGGAATTATTTTTCACAGTGAATTTTGGGAATATATCTTCACCCGCAGCGATATTTCCTACCCATTCCAGCGAGATCAGGTCGAGGTCATTTCCATCTATCATGAACCTTCCTTTCAGGCTGAAAAGAAATTCGGATTCATAACTATTTGCCAGCATATTATAGTAATATCCGTTATCAAGGAAGTAACTATGAGCACCATCCACTGCGGATGCAGAGATGAATTGATTCGATGAATTCGTTGGATAATCTACTACGAGCCAGAAGATAGAATTAATGAAGCTTTCGGTGAAATCAAGATAATTCCAGTTCTGGAAATTCATCTGTGCGGGTTGGATAGTATGACTGAAAAGAACACTGTCAGGCTCCAGGTTAGGTTGATTCCCATAATCCTTGCATAGTTTTATGGTCATTTCATCATTGCTTGCAGTATTAGGAATATAAATGTTTGTGCCTTCGGCTTTGAATTGTAAAGAATCAATTCCATAAAAGAAATTATTAAAGTCGAATTTAACTGCCCAACTGTCTGTTCCGAACCAATGCTGGTCGTCTGTATTTGTGTGATAATAAACCAGGGAATCTCGCGATGCAGACACATTATTTCCGGCAGCATGGAAAAAATCCACAGCAAATACATTCGATACACTCAATAAAAATGCTATAAATATTATTTTCTTCAAAAAAATCACCTCACATCAAAAAGATTTTTTTCAGGTTATCTTGTAAAGTTATTAATCAGGTTTTCCTTGCTTTTTTATATCCTCGCCATCGACGATGAACCCAGAACCATTGTGAAGGATATTCGATTATATATTTCTCGATATTTTTTGAGATGAATTCAGTAAAATCTTTTATAGAAGCCGGCGTGTTTTCGTAATCATCCGGTAAGATCATTTCCTCAAAGATAAAAAGATGGGTTCCGTCATCTTTCCTGATCGAATAGGCAGGTAAAATCGGACAGCTTGTTTTGACAGATATTTTGGCCGCACCTACGAAAGTAGAAGCTTTATGACCTAAAAAATCTGTTAAGACCCCATCTTTCCCTGCATTCTGGTCTGTTAAAATTGAGACAATATAGTTTTCCCTCAAATATTGTAAAATGGGTTTCAAAGCCTTTTTCTTATTAATCAAAGTTATATTACAATTTCCCCTTAATTCATTAGTATATTTATCGAAAAGGTTATTTCGCTGAGTTTTGATCACAGCAGCTAATTTGTAATTAGCTGCAATATACCTTCCTGCAAGTTCCCAATTTCCTATGTGTCCGGTAGCAAGGATCACACCCTTGCCCATTTTAACAGCTCTTTCAATATTTTCCCAGCCTTCTGTCTCCACTTTATTCATAAGTTTGTGAATATCTTGCAAATATATTTCTGCAACTGTTATTCCCATATTCAAGTACATTTTTTTAAGAATGATCTGTATCTCGTTATTAGTTTTTTCCGGAAAGACCATCTTCAGGTTATTTTGGGCGATTTTTTTTCTGAATTTGAATACCATTCCTCCAAGAACAAATAATTTCCCGATAAAACATTCTGTAAATGAATTCGGAAAAATCCTGAAAACTTTAATAAAAACCATAAAGAAGAAATATTCTATCTTATTCTTTGTGTTTTTCTTCATTTAATCCTCAAAATTAAATTTATGGATCAAATCTTTATTTTACTTTGCAAAAGGCAACATAAAAATTCGATTATATTATTTATGATTTGTTTTTCTTGACGTTAAAAAAATAATTTAAATGATGTACAGAGAAATATTTAAATTTTGGAGAACATATTGAATATACTTGCTCTTTGCACATCATTTACATCCGGAAGTATTGCAGTATCCGTCAATAACAAGATTACATTTATCAGCTATCTCGATATTATTATCACGCATTCAGAGCGAATAATGCCACAGATCGACTTCGGTTTGAAACAAAGCAGGATCGAACTCGATAATATCGATCTGATCTGTCTGGCAAACGGTCCCGGTTCGTTTACGGGAACAAGGATCGGTCTGGCAACTGCAAAAGGTCTTTGCTATGCAAACCAAATACCGCTACTTCCTGTAAATACACTTGAATTGCTTTCTTATAATTTTTATGGATGTAAATATCCCATTCTTCCCTTTATCGATGCAAAAATGGGTGAAGTATATGCAGCCTTATATTCCCCGGAACTCAAGGAAATTATCTCTCCACAAAATTCAAAGCCGGATGAATTCCTGAAAAAAATAAGAGAACCCGTTATCATCATTGGAGATGGAATATCTCGATATCGTGATATTATTAAGCAAAGCGGGATAAAATACGAAACAGTACTTCCTCATCTGAACATCCCGCTGGCTTCGGGTTTGATAAGCATTTCATCTAAATTGAAAAATATCCCTGAATTTGATTTTGATCTTATTGCTGAACTTGAACCATATTATTTAAGAAAATCTCAAGCAGAGATAGTGAAATTAGAAAAAGAGAAAGATAAAAAATCGTAGGAGAAAACAATGAATAATAGACCAAACTGGCATCAATATTTTATGGAGATGGCATTTCTTGTGTCGGAACGTTCAACATGCTTAAGAAGAAAGGTAGGAGCAATTATCGTTTTAAATAATCAGATCATTTCTACCGGTTATAATGGAGCGCCGAAACATGTTCGTCATTGTTATGAAACCGGATGTCTCCGAGAACAACTTAACGTCCCTTCCGGCGAAAGACACGAACTATGCAGGGGTATTCATGCAGAGCAGAATGCTGTGATACAGGCGGCCATAAACGGAGCACCTATTAGAAATGCTTCTATTTACTGTACACATCAACCATGTGTGATATGTTCAAAAATTCTGATAAATGCAGAGATTTCTACGATTTATATAGCAAAACCGTATCCAGATAAATTAGCACAGGAAATGCTGGAAGAAGCTGAAATAAATATGAATCTTGTAGATCGGGTAACAGGTATCGTGAAAAAAATATTGTAAAAGAAAAAATTATCTCATTGTAGCGGCAGAAAAGTATTCAGCTTTTTTCTAACAGTTCTGTCACTACACACAATCATCACTTATAAGTTAAAAAAATAATCTACTTATTATAAACTCTTACATCATTATCACTAACTATCTTGATTTTATCTCCATCGGAGATAAGTTCGATCAACTTACTTTTCTTAACACAATCTACATGATCTATCGCATTTCCATCTTTATCTAAAATATATAGAACACCATTATATTTATGAGTACTTGAATACATTGATTTGCTTGTTTGACCTATTATAATACCAATATATTCTCCGGCAAATAAAACTTCCAAGTCCAAAGTGTTCAAAGCGATATCGGTATATTTATCCACTTTTTCTTCAATCTTTTCAGGGTAAATCGATGATAAATCCTTTTTCCATTTAACACGCCCATTTTTCTTTTTCATACAGAACAGATGTTCCATAGTTAAAATATAAAAATATTTTTTATCGTTGCATTCAATTATTTTTTCAGGAATATCAAAGCTTTTATCCCAGACGACATTTCCTTTTCTATTTACAGCATTCAACCAACCGTCACCATAGATAACATAAAGGTCTTTTAATGCAAAAACAGCACTTGCAGAAAAATTATTATATACTTCTTTCTCATATTTCAGAGATCCGGTATTCGAATCTACAATTAGCAATTTCAACATATCTTCTCTACTGCTTTTTGTTGGATGAAAAACAAATAGAATCTCATTTTCATTTTCAACATATTGAACATTACCAAATCCCACCAAAAAAGGATTATACGATTCCAGAAGTTCAAAATCTGAGGAATAGATGTCAACTTTTGTACCATAATATTCGTGAAGATTAGTTACAATAATATTCCCATTGTTGAGAATATATTTCTGGTCATTATTTCCGATAATTATTTTGTTATCAGATTTTAATAAAGAATTTTGTAATATCGAATATGATCCTATCTCAGAAATAAAATCTTTTTTATAAGTCTTCCATACAGATGTTGTAGTGAATATCATACCATTTTTATAATCCAGAAACCTCTCGGATTTAGAAAATGATATTTTCTTTCCACTATCCCAGATCAATCCATCCTCAAATACTTCCGTAACCATATCAACCGCAGGCCCATGATCCAGTATCTTTGGCCCAAGACTATTTGAAAATATTTTAAAAATTTCATTTGTTTTCGGATAATTGTAAACCTTTATGATGTTGTCTGTTGTTTCAGAAAAAGTATAACTATCGATAAGAGTGAGAGCTGTGAGAAAAGAACAAATGAAAACCAGTGAAAATATTAATACTATTTTTTTTCTTTTAATATTCATATCATCCTCGATCTATAATATTTTACATCAAAACAACTACATCGCAATTCTCTATCTCTATGTTCATAAAAACTTTATTGAAAATATTTATTATCATTGATATCTTTGTAAATTAATTAAATTCAGTGTATTGATGTCAATCATTATTATTATTTTTTTACATCTTCTTAGAAAAATTTCTTCTATAATCGGAATGCTTTATCAAGATATCATGCTGAACATAAATTTTGGCTTAAATTAAGTTAACTTTTAACCGGTATATATCAATTATTTAAAGATTTAACAGGGTTAGTCAGTCTTGATTTAAGTTGAGAAAAACAGCATAAATTAAAATTTACATCTTGCGTTATGTACTTTGATTATCCGCTTATCGCCAGTTCTTTCACCAGAACGGATGCAGCTCCCACCGAACTCATATCGAATTTAAAATTATCGGCTATCATATCTACATCTTTGAATAATTGCAGGATATTCCCTGAGATCGTGAATGGCTTCAATGAATGTTTCTTGTTTCCTTTTTCATAAAGGAATCCTTCTGCAGAAAGAGAAAAATCTCCTGAGATCGGATTTGCACCGGAATGCATTCCCTGCATTGCAACTATTTCTATAACTCTATCGTATTTATTATAAAGATCAGTCTCTTTATGTTGCCCTTTTTCCATGTAAAAATTTGAAGGAGATATTGACAAAGTACTTTTATAATTTCTACTTCCGTTTCCAGTTGAACTTACTCCATCTTTTCTGGCGGTTATTGTATTGTGTAAATATGATTTTAGTTCTCCATTTAATATTAAAACAGTCGTCTGAGAAGGATAGCCTTCACTATCGAATGCACTGGTAGAAAAACCTCCCGGATACAAGCCGTCATCTTTGATCGTAACTTTGTCATTTGCAATAAGCTGTCCTAATTTTCCCCTTAACAGCGATCTTCCTTCCTGAACCGATTTCGCACTGAATACCCCGGAGAATGTAGAGAGCATTGTAGCCATCATTTCATTATTAAAAATAACCGGATATGAACCTGACTTTATGGGTTCTCCACCGAGAAGTGCTGTACTTTTTTCTACGCTTTTTTCTGCCAGTTCTTTTGCTTTAAATTTACTAAAATCTCTGCCGATGATAAATTCCACACCAACTCGTTTATCATCATTTTCCTGCGATAAAGCCCCAACATAAGCATAAGCAAAATTCTGTTTCTCTTCTTTGCAAAGACCTTTACTGTTCTCTATCCGAGAATAAGTTGTTCCATTTCCGAACTGAGCATAAGGAACATTAAAAACACGATTATCGGTTGCTTTTGCATATTTTTCCATATCTTTGGCAAATTGAATCTTTTCTTTAACATCAACCTTCTCTAACTCTTCAGAATAAATATTTAACTTTTTATCGATAGAGGAATAATTTTCCATTACTGCTGTTTCATTGTCTTCGGAACATTTTGCATTTGCCACGGCTTCGTCAACGATCATGCCGAATGTTTCTTTATCGAATTTTTCTGTGTAAGAATACCCGATCTTTCCGTCTTTTATTACTCGGACACCGATCCCTTTTGAATCAGCATAATTGAACGCCTCAATAATTTGCTCATTTATCTTTGTAGAAAATGATTTGTTTGCAGAAAGAAGTATTTCGATATCATCTACTTTATCCTTTGCATAATCAAATATCATTTCAAATTCTTTTTTATACATAATTATTCTCCTCTATTGCCTGCCGCCAACAAGTATTTCATCAACTTTTATTGCGGGTTGTCCAACATTTGTAGGAACACTTCCGCTTACCGATCCGCACATTCCCTGAGCCATATCCAGGTTATCTGCTACCATGCTTATTTTATGAAGCACATCTGCCCCATTTCCAATGAGAGTTGCACCACGAATTGGCGTGGTTATCTTACCATGTTTGATCAAATATCCTTCTGCTACAGTGAAATTGAAATTTCCTGTACCGGGCATCACAGAACCACCACCCATTTTCTTTGCATAAATGCCATTATCAACGGAGGTAATGAGTTCTTCGAGCTTACTTTCACCGGGTGCGATGTATGTATTCCTCATCCTGGAAGCAGGAGCAAATTTATAGGATTGTCTTCTTCCGCTTCCTGTGGGTTCATATCCTGTTTTGATACTGCCCATTTTATCTACCATATATGATTTCAGTATTCCCTTTTCTATCAGCACTGTCTTTTTGGTTGGAAGTCCTTCGTCATCGATGTTTTCACTTCCCCATTCATTTGGAATGGTTCCATCGTCAATTGCCGTTACCACAGGATTTGCTATTTGCTTTCCGATCTTTCCCGTAAAAACCGAAGCTCCTTTTGCCACAGATGTTGTTTCCAAAGCATGACCACAAGCTTCGTGAAATATTACTCCGCCAAAACCATTATCGATGATCACAGGATATTTTCCACCCGGTACATATTCTGCATTCAGCATTGTAACGGCAGTTCCAGCTGTTTTTCTTCCAAGTTCTTCCGGATCGATTTTCTGAATGAATTCATAACCTTTAAATGCACCAGGACCGCTTGAACCGGTTTGTTTTTCACTTCCTTTCGAAGCGATCGAAGTAACATAGACACGTGTATAATTTCTATCGTCTTCTGCCCATAACCCTTCACTATTGGCTATCATAATATGTTGCATTTTTTCCAGCATGTTTATATCTACTTGGGTTATTTGATCACTGAAATCACGTGAAGCTTTATTTATCTTGCGGACAAAATCTATTTTTTCTTCTTTTGAAATCGTATTATTTGGAATCAGAATTGGATGAATATTATCAAATATTTTCTTGGTAAGATCAATTATTTTTTTTTTTGAATTACCATTTGCTGCTTTACTAACGGCATCTGCTGCTGCAAGAAGAGATATTTCACTTAGATCATTTGTGTATGCATATATTGCTGTTGTTCCATAAAAAACTCTTACTCCCGCTCCAAAATCTTTTCCGACAATACTCTGTTTAGTCTTATTATCGTTAAAACTTATACGAGAATTGTAAGTGTTTTCTGCAAAGACCTCTGCAAAATCAGCACCATTGGAAAGAGCTTTATCAATGACTTTCTCGATTAATTTTTTATCTAACATCTAACCTCCATCACGGTTTATTGTTCAATGAGCAAAAATTAAGAACTTATTTAGATGTCAAGACGTTTTCTTAATTAGAAGGGATTTTGGGTAGCTATTTATTATATTAAGATCTGAAAAAAAATAATAAAAAAAAGGAAATAAAATTAGTATATTTTATAAATGAATGAGTCCGTTATAAGAAGTTCAATTTTATAAATAGAGAAACCGTTGAAACGGTTAATTCTTTTTTTTGTTTCATTAACCACCAACTTAAGTTGGTGGTTAATAAGAAGATATGAAATTTTAACCGATTCATCGGTTTCCAAATATTTGGTAAATTTTCTAACATATTTCTAATCATTACCTTTTTAGAGTAAGCTCATAAATTAAAAAGAATTATTATAAATTTCATAAATTTGTTTTTATTATGTAAAGTACAAACAATTTTTCTATTTTGGTTTGACAAATTCACCTTCCAAAAAAGATTGTCACGTATCTTTTAAGAGAGTAATAAGGTTCGATAATATATGAGAAAAAGTGTGGTTGCAATAGTTGGAAGACCAAATGTGGGAAAATCTACCCTCTTCAATCGGATATGCCGGAGAAAGAGTGCTATAGTTGATTTCGAAGAAGGTGTAACCCGTGACCGAAAATATGAAGAAGCCGAATGGGCTGGTCACAATTTCATTATCGTTGATACTGGTGGTATCATTCCAAAATCTGTAAGTGGAATTGATAAAGCAGTAAAATTTCAGGCAGAAGTGGCTATCGAAGAATCCGATCTCATTCTATTTCTTGTGGATACAAAAGTGGGCACTACGGATATCGATATGGAAATAGCCCGTATCCTTTCTGCATATCGAGAAAAAGTTATACTTGTTGCAAATAAAACAGATAATGAAAAAGATGAACTGGAAATTTATGATTTCCTGAAACTCGGATTTGGATATCCTCACTCTATCGCTGCAATTCAGGGAAGGAACATGGGTAATTTCCTGGATGAATTGGTAAAAAAAATAGATTTCGCACCCGATCCCCAGGACGATGAAGAAACTATCAAAGTAGCCATCGTGGGCAAGCCGAATGTTGGAAAATCCTCATTAATAAATAACCTTACAGGTCAACAGCAAACGATAGTTACAGATATTCCCGGAACCACAAGAGATTCGATAGACCTTCATCTGAAATATCACAACCAAAAAATCACTTTTATCGACACAGCCGGACTGAGAAGGAAAAAAAAGCATTAAATATGGTGTTGAATATTTTAGTACAATGCGAACCATCGAAAGCATTAACCGCTCCGATATTGTCCTTCTTATCCTTGATTCTTTAGAAGAAATTTCCAACCAGGATCAGAAGATCGTTTCATACGCAGCCAGAAATTACAAAGATATTATCATTGTTTTAAATAAATGGGATTTGATAAAAAAAGATAATGCTACCGTTGGAGAATATATTAAAAGAATTCGATCTGAACTGAAATTCGTTGAATTTGCACCCGTGATCTTCGTTTCTGCACTTACTGGTCAGCGTGTACGTAAGATACTCGACCTTGTTTTAGAAGTCAGTGAAGAAAGCAGGAAACGCATTCCTACTTCAGAATTGAATAAATTCCTTGAACGTGCAACAGCAAAATTTCCACCTACACACTCGAGCGGAAAACATACAAAAATATATTTCTGTACACAGATAAAAGTCCATCCACCTACATTCATTTTCTTCTGCAATAATCCAAAATATATCACCACTCACTACCGCAGGTATCTTTTAAATCAGCTTCGAGATACTTTCAAATTTGAAGGAGCTTCTATTAAAACTTTTTTCAGAGGAAGGAAACAAGATGAGATATGAACTCATTCTAACATTTATTGCCGCATACATCCTTGGAAGCATTCCTACCAGTTTCCTGATGGGAAAAATTATAAAGGGAATCGATATTAGAAAACACGGAAGCGGAAATGTGGGAGCTACAAATGCATTAAGAGTGTTGGGAACAAAAATTGGCATTATTACTCTTGCTATCGATATTGCAAAAGGATTCTTTGCTGTTCAGCTTGGAAAAATACTTGTAT
This sequence comes from Candidatus Cloacimonadota bacterium, assembly GCA_030595905.1. Classification (GTDB taxonomy): domain Bacteria; phylum Cloacimonadota; class Cloacimonadia; order Cloacimonadales; family TCS61; genus JACNIV01. The sequence goes on from JAUVLE010000019.1 coordinate 19,635, forward strand.
CTGATCCTTCAAACTTTGCATTGATATTGATCGGACTTTTTGCTATTTCCGGTCATATTTTCACCATTTTCCTGAAATTCAAAGGTGGAAAAGGCGTAGCCACTGCGGCTGGTGTTTTTATCGCTTTAACTCCTGTCGCTTTAGGAATTGCTATATTAGTTTTTGTGATAACAGTTTGGATCTGTAAATATGTTTCTCTGGGTTCTATGCTTGCGGCTGTGACTCTTTTCATAATAGAACTTATAATAAATATAAGAAATTCATTTGAAGAGAAAGAGCTGTTGATATTCATTTTTTTCATTACAGTTTTCATTATCGTCCGGCATAAAGCAAATATAAAAAGAATTATCGATGGTAATGAGAATACGATTAGTTTTAAAAAGAAATAGGCATTAATAGGTATTTGTGGGTATTGGTAGGCATTGATGGGCATTAGTAGGTATTTGTGGGTATTGGTGGGTGTTTATGGAATTAGTCGGTTAAGAGGATTGGATACTAAATAATTTGAGATTAAGGAGAGTTTGATGTGTGGAATTATCGGCATCTTTAATAATGAAAGAGCGGTTGAACTGGCAACTTTGGGTCTTTTTGCCGAGCAGCATCGTGGACAGGAAAGCTGTGGAATGGCTGTTAATAACGGTGTTACGATCAAACTTCGGAAAAAAATGGGTTTAGTTAAGGATGTTTTCACGCCGGAAAAGATCAAGAACCTGAAAGGTAATATTGCCATCGGTCATGTTCGATATCCTACCCGCGGAACTTCATCTGTGTATAATTCCCAACCACACATCGTAGAAACTCTCTCCGGTCCCTCCTACGCCCTTGTTAGTAACGGAGACATAATTAATTATAAAGAACTAAGACAGGAATTGGAAAATAATGGAGTTTACTTCGCCAGTAGTAATGATGGAGAACTTCTTTTAAAATTCATTGTCTATAATGTAGAAAAAGAAGGGCTCGATATTATCGATGCGATCAAAAAATTGATGGTGAACGTTAAAGGAGCTTTTTCTACCATTCTTTCCACTAAAAAAGAGATGTATATTTTTCGTGATCCTCATGGTATCCGTCCTATAAATTATGGCAAAACAAAGGAAGGAACGCTGGTAGTTGCTTCCGAGAGTTGTGCTCTCGATATTCTTTATATGGATTGGCAGAAAGAAGTGGAACCCGCAGAGATCATTGTTGTAAATAAAAATGGTTATGATCCCATAAAAAATGATCCCAGAGAATATCGTGATTCAACTACAAATAAACACTGTATTTTCGAGCATATTTATTTTTCCCGTCCGGATAGTTTTATTTTCGGTGAGAATGTTTACAAGGTTCGCCAGAGGATAGGTGCACTCCTTGCTGAATCTGATGAGATAGAACCGGATATGGTTGTTCCCGTTCCCGATTCTTCAAATTTTATCGCACTGGGATATGCAAAACAGAAAAACGTTCCTTTCGAAATGGGATTAATAAGAAATCATTATGTGGGAAGAACTTTTATCGAACCGGAACAAACTATCCGTGATGAAAGCGTTTTTCAAAAATTCAATGTTCTGCCGAATTTCTTCAAAGGAAAGAAAGTGGTTCTGATAGATGATTCCATTGTTCGGGGTACAACAATACGAAAGATAGTGAAGCTGATAAAAAATGGAGGAGCTTCCGAAGTTCATATAAGGATCGGATCTCCGCCGGTTAAGTTTTCCTGTTTTTATGGGATAGACACTCCAACCCGCGAGGAATTGATCGCAAATAACAAATCCATTGAAGAGATCAGAAAGTTCACAGATTCGGACTCATTAAAATATCTTTCGATAGATAACCTTAGAAAAGCAGTATCCAAACCACAAGAGCACTGCTATGCATGTTTCGATGGTAATTATCCGTTGAGGAAAAAATGAAGTTAAAAACATGGGATGAAATATCCAATATCATACATAAACAAAAACAAGATGGGAAAAAAATAGTTTTTACAAATGGATGCTTTGATATTCTTCACGCAGGTCATATAAAATACCTGCAGGAAGCAAAAGAACTTGGCGATATTCTTATTATCGGTTTGAATAGTGATAGTTCTATAAAAAGACTTAAGGGAAAAGAAAGACCAATAAATTCACAGGCAGATAGAGCAGTTGTATTAGGTGGATTATCTGCTGTTGATTATATAGTTATATTTAAAGAAGATACACCATTCAATCTAATAAAACACATCAAGCCAGATATTCTTGTGAAAGGCGGAGATTGGAAAGTAGAGGAAATAGTAGGTTCGGATATTGTTCTTTCATACAACGGACAAGTTAAAAGCCTTTCATTTATAGAACAAACATCAACTTCACTGATAATTAAAAAGATAAAGGAGCTTTCCTGAAAATATGGAAAATATTGAAGATACGGCAATCGTTAAGGAAATCCACAATGATCATGTTCTTATCGAAATGATACGAACAGCATCGTGTGATAATTGCGGATTAAGAATGTTGTGTCATGGAAACGATAAAATTATCTTTCATAAAATTAAGACAAACATTAAATTAAATGTCGGGGATACCGTGTTGGTCACTGTTTCTCCGGGAATAAAAATATTATCTTCTTTTATTGTTTTTATATTCCCGATCTTCAATATGATATTTTTCTACGTAATTGGAAAATTTCTCTTTAATCTTAATGAAAATTTTTCAATATTATCATCATTCCTTGGATTATTGCTCAGCGGAATTATTATTTATTTCTTTGATAAAAAATATGGAAATAAGATCAAATTCGAGATTCAGAAAAAATGAAACTAATGTGTTTATCATACAGCAGTGATCTTATTTTATAAAATTACAAAATAAAGAAAAGGATTTGCAATGAAAATTCATTTAAATGAAATGGTATTTTATGGT
>JAUVLE010000325.1 GCA_030595905.1 Candidatus Cloacimonadota bacterium
GCACGCTGAGGACGCAAAGATCGAAATCTATAATATCAAGGGTCAGAAAATTAAGACTCTTGATATTTTGGAGTGCGGTAACCGTGTTACCGCTGCATCAACACGGTTGATGCACTCCATAATCTGGGACGGAACGGACGAGAAAAACCAATCTGTTTCTTCCGGTATCTATTTTTACAAAATGAGATCAGACGGCAGATATACCAGCACCAAAAAAATGATCCTGTTGAAATAAAACCTTGCGAAAGGTTATTAGACTTCTTGCTTTTCTTGCCTGTCCGGTGTAGCTTTAACGAAGACGGGACCTTCGCAATGGTTGATTTGATCAGCGGAATTCACGCCCCGAAAATTCGGGGCTTTTTCTTTTTTTGCTTAATTTTAATTAAAGAGAAAAGGCTTATTATTGAAAAAGAAAAATACATTTTTAATCAAATCTTGACATTAAAGACAAATAATTGTTTTAGGAAAATGAAATAAAGAATTATGGAGTTTTTTATATGGAAAACTTAAATCAACTGCTGGCAATAAGACGGCAGAAATTACAGAAACTGAAAGAGTTGGGAATCGATCCCTATCCAAACAGAAGCGAGAGAACTCATAAAATAAAGGAACTCTGGGAAAACAAAGATAAATTCGTTGAAAGCGAGCAGAAAATTGTGATCACCGGTCGTCTTAGCGGCATGCGTCGTCAGGGGAAAGTAGGTTTTGGCAACATCTCCGATGAGAGCGGCAGGATACAGATATTTGTTCGCAAAGATAACGTAGGTGAAGATAACTACGAAGTTTTCAAACTTCTCGATCTTGGCGATTTTGTGCAGGTGGAAGGTAATTGTTTCATTACCAAAATGGGAGAGTATTCAATCCGTGCCGAAAAGGTGATAATTCTTGGCAAGAGCCTGCGCCCGCTTCCCACAGTTAAGGAAAAAGTAATCGATGGCAAGAAACAACGTTTCGATGAATTTTCCGATATTGAACTCAGGTATCGCAAACGCTACCTGGACCTGCTTCTGAATCCCGGTATAAAAAAGAATTTTGAGATCAGGGCGAAAGTGATAGAAGAGATCAGGAGTTTCCTGAACTCAAGAAATTTCATGGAAGTAGAAACTCCCATCCTGCAGCCGCTTTATGGTGGAGCACATGCCTGTCCTTTCACAACCCATCACAATACTTTGAATATCGATCTTTACCTGAGGATAGCTCTGGAATTATATCATAAAAGATTAATAGTTGGTGGTTTTGAAAAAATTTATGAGATCGGCAAGAATTTCCGAAATGAAGGAATGGACAGAACCCATAACCCGGAATTCAGTATGGTGGAACTCTACCAGGCTTACGCCGATTATTACGATATGATGAACCTTACCGAAGATATGATCGTTCATATTGCAAAGGAAGTTCTCGGCTCGGAAACGATCGATTTTCTGGGGAAAGATATTTCATTTAAAAAGCCATGGCGCCGGGCTTCGATGCTGGATTTGATAAAAGAAGAAACCGGTTTCGATGCATCCGATTTTGATTTTGAGAAGATCAAAGCTTTCTGCGATGAACATAAAATCGAGATCAAATCAACTACCGGTTCCGGCAAATTAATAGAGGAAATATTTGGTAAGTTCGTGGAACCGAAATTGATCCAACCTACATTTGTTATCGATTTTCCAAAAGAAGTTTCACCGTTGGCAAAAGAAAAACCGGACAATCCGAATCTGGTGGAGAGATTCGAGCTTTTTATCAACGGCAATGAATACGGTAATGCCTTCACCGAACTTAACGATCCTCTCGACCAGCGGGAACGCTTGGAAGCACAGGCAAAACTTCGTGAAATGGGAGATGCGGAAGCAAATGTGGTCGATGAAGATTTCCTGGAAGCACTGGAATACGGAATGCCGCCCACAGGAGGTCTTGGCATCGGTATCGATAGATTGGTGATGCTGTTCACGGGAAATACCTCCATAAAAGAAGTCATCTTCTTCCCGCAGATGAAGCCGGAAGAATAAAAAAATGAGGGGAAATGAAAACGCAATTTAAGCAAAAGCAATTTACCAGAATTTCCAAAGCAAAAAAAAGTATCAAGATCGATTTCATCATTATCATCGCTTTTGTGATAATCATAATATTCTTAACAGAAAGACTTAATATTCTCGATAGTTTATCTCTCACATTTCAAAAAATTGATTTGCTTATT
>JAUVLE010000101.1 GCA_030595905.1 Candidatus Cloacimonadota bacterium
AAGCATTTCCCGTAAACTCTCCAACACCGGATTCTCCGTATAAAAATGTCCGGCATCTATGATTGGAATTTTGCTGTCTAAAAGAGTATGATAAGTGAAATCTGCGGAAACAAAAACATCTGCTCGCCCATAAATCTGTGGAAGTAAAGAACTGCCGCTCCCACCACAGATCGCAACTTTTTGAACTAATGAATCCAGCTTTTTATCTGCCAGCCATAGTTTAACGAAGGAAGCGTTTAAATTCCTTTTCACCATTTCAGCAAAATCTCTGAGATTTAATTTGCTTTTTAGATTTCCGATCAAACCCAATCCGTAATTTTCGCTTTGCTTTTCCTGCGGATAAACAGCAAAAGCCGGAATTTCATACGGATGTGCGGATTTCATTGCTTCGATAACTCGATTCAAATTAAATGAATCCACGAAGAATTCTAATTTTCTTTCTACTACTTTTTCCAGTTTATCCTGTTCGCCAAGAATAGGATTACTGCCTTCCATCGGTTTAAATTGACCGCTTACTTCATAATCATTCAGGCAATTTTTGTAATCACCGATAGTGCCGGCTTCAGCCTGAAAAGCCGCTTCTGCAACAGGTTCCATCGAATTTTCCGGGACATAGACAGCAACGTGAAACAGTTCCGAGCCCGATTCTGAGGAAAGAAATTCGAGATTTTTCAGACCGAGCTTATCGGCAAGGGCAAAATTCACGCCTTTTTTAATCACATCGAGATTCGTGTGAGCACAGAAAACCGAAATGTTGTTTTTGATCAATTTCAGGTAGAGAGGATTTGTTATATTTTTTATGGGTTGAAAAATAAAGGGATGATGCGAAATTATCAGATCGATATTTTCTTTGATCGCTTTCTTGATCGCATTTTCCGTCACATCGAGAGTTAGCAGGATTTTTTTCACTTCTGTTTCTGCATCTCCAAGTTGAAAGCCGACATTATCCCAATCATAAGCCAATCCCGGATTTGCGATTTTATGAAGATGATTCACGATATCTTTTACTTTTATTTGCTCCATTAGAACTCCTTTTTTTTGCTCACGGATTTTCACGGATTAAACGGATAAGAATAAAACCTTGAGAATAGTCTCAGATCTTCGCAATGGTTGACAGCTTTACATCCGTAAGGTTTCAATTCTTTCATTCCTTACAATATTAATTCTTCAATTTTCTCTTTAACTTCCCAATATGAAAATCCTTTTCGTGACAAATAATTCAATATTTTTTCCCTTCTTTCTCTTCCTTTATATTGAACAAATCTGGCAAGTGCTTTTTCGATATTTTTAATAAGAATTTCTTCCTTTTTTTGTGGCGTTAACAACTTTGAAAGCACAGAGTTAATCATAACTTCCGGAATATGTTTTTCAAAAAGTTTCTGTTTTATTTCTTTTTCATTTTTGTCTTTTTCGATAAGGTCTTCTGTATAAATTTCTGCAAACCTTTTATCGTTCACAAAATTCATGGAAACAGCTTTTGAAATCAATTTTTCTGCTATTTCAGATTTCAAGGGAAGTTGTTTTAAGAAATAATTGCATTCCCAGATAGAACGTTCTCGAAATGAAAGAAAGTTAAGAAGTTTATTCCATGCGAATTTTTCGATTTCAGAAAAAAGTTCTGCTTCTTTTTCGTTGGAAAGTTCTACTTCATTTTTCGGTGATAAAGAAAAAAAATGGAGGATCTTTATTGGTAAAATCCCCCAGATATCATTATCAGTCTGAACAACGAATATGGTTTTTGTTTTATTCTTTATCCTGAATTTCATTCTCGGGTTCTTTGATTAGTCCCAGTATTTTTTTAACTTCTGTCTCAATATTCTTTTTTATATCTTCGTTCTCTATTAAGAATTCTTTAACCTTCTCTGTTCCCTGTCCTATTTTCATATCTCCATAAGAGAACCATGAACCGCTTTTTTTGATGATGTCATGTTCCACAGCAATATCGATAAGAATATCAAGATGTGATATTCCCAATCCAAATAAAATAGAAAACTCAACTTTCTTGAACGGAGGAGCAAACTTATTTTTTACGATTTTTACGCGTGTTTTGTTTCCAACTATTTCGGCATCCGATCCGATCTTCTTTATCGAACCTACTCTCCTTACTTCCATTCTTACCGAAGAATAAAATTTAAGTGCAACTCCACCGGTAGTTGTTTCCGGATTCACATAGGCAGGAACACCTATTTTCATCCTGGTCTGATTTATAAAAATAACCGATGTATTGGACTTACTTATAATTCCGGTTAATTTCCTGAGAGCCTGTGACATCAGCCGTGCCTGCAAACCAACGTGACTGTCTCCCATATTTCCTTCGATCTCTGCCCGAGGGACAAGTGCCGCTACAGAGTCAATTACGATAAGATCAATGGCGCTGCTGCGAACAAGTGTTTCGACGATTTCCAGTGCTTGTTCTCCGCCATCGGGCTGGGAAAGCAAAAGATTTTCTGTATCAACCCCGATATTGCCTGCATATACCGGGTCGAGTGCATGTTCCACATCGATGAAAGCAACTATACCTTCTTTTTTTTGAGCTTCTGCCACACAATGCAGAGCAAGAGTGGTTTTTCCTGAAGCTTCCGGTCCATAAATTTCTGTTACTCTACCTCTTGGAATTCCACCGATACCAAGAGCAGCATCAAGGTTTAAGGCGCCTGTAGAAATAACTTCTACTGTCTTTTTGGGCTTATCTCCCAGCCGCATGATAGTTCCAATTCCAAATTGCTTGTCAAGCTGGTTGAGTGCAGTTTTTAAAGCAGATTCCTTATCTTTTATTGCCATGATCACTCCTTTGTTATTTTTTCATTTCAAAAATTACTTCATACATTATATTAACCTTCTATTCGATTTTCAAATGTTTTACAAATGATTTCATTTTTTCTATTTACTAACATTATCAAATCCCTAATTTAAAATCACTAATTTTTTCGTACACGGGACCTTCCGGTCGTAGAAAACTCTGATATAATGCTGCTTCCGAAATTTCTATTTCTTCAATATTTAACTCTGTAGTTAAAATTTGTTGAATGAAAAATTCTGGCAACCTTTTTTTTACCCTACCCAAAGTCACATGAAATTTTAAAGGTTTAGAATCCGGTTGATAACTCATTTCCATGAGTTTATTTTTGAATTTTCTTGATACTTTAAAAATATCTTTGTGATTTGTTTGCAAACTTATCCAAATTATTCTGGGATTTCTTCCGGGAATAATTTCCAGCTTCGGTTCAAAGAAATCAATTGGAGAAAGCTGAGAAAAAGCATTTGAGAGAAAATCGATTATTTCGGGTATATCTTCTTTCTGTGTATCTCCGATAAACTGAAACGTGACGTGCAGATTTTCTTCCCGTACCCATTTAATACCGTTGGGAACAGAATTCAGGAATTTTTCTATAATGACAGCAATTTCTTTTTTAACAGCTTGCGGCAATTCCAATGCGAGGAAAGTTCTCATTAACGTTTATAACCGATATCGCGCAGGAATTTCTTGCGATGAGTAATATCCGTATCGAGTTCGATCCCTTTGGGAGACGAACCGTCGATAACACCCAGCACACCTCTTCCCTGTTCTGTTTGCGACAAAATCACCTGAACAGGATTTGCGGTTGCACAATAGATAGTTGCAACTTCCCTGCAGGATTTAACGGCAGGAAGCACATTGATGGGAAAAGCATTTCCCAGAATGATGAGAAATGTGTGTCCACTGCCGAGTCGTCTCTGGTTTTCCACTGCAATTTCCATAAGTTTGTTATCTGTTCCTTCCTTACGAATCAGGCAGGGACCAGAAGCTTCATTGAAAGCTAATCCGAACTTGATACCGGGGGAACTGTTTATCAAAGCTTCATAAAGATCTTCAACTGTTTTAATGAAATGAGACATTCCATAAATGATATTACAGCCTTCTGGAAATTTGATCTTTTCTAATATAAGTTCCATATTTTTCTCCATATGTCAGCATTAAATTCAAAATGTAAATCTATCAAATTGAAGTAAAGATTTTTATAAAAAAAAAGAAAAAGACCTGTAACGGTCTTTTTCATTTATCGGAAATATTTAACGTAAAATTAAACGACTTTTTTAACTTTGTTTCCTCTCAGGCAGGAGGTGCATACTTTTACATGCTTGATCTTACCGTTTATCTCTGCCTTTATTTTCTGAAGGTTCGGATAGAATTTTCTTTTTGTAGCATTTAATGCATGACTTCTATGATTTCCGACCTGTGCTCTCTTCCCACAGATATCACAAACTCGAGACATAATTCACCTTCCTAATTCTTTGATTTTCATCAGGTTGGACAAAAAAAAATTATAAACTTATCTGGCAAGGAATTTTTATATAATAAAAACTTTCCCAAAAATAGCAGGATTATTATTTTTTGATTGTCTTTAATAAAAAAAGGATATTCTGGATAAGAAGGAATATGGATTGCGATAAATTTGAAATCATTTTGCGGAAAGAAAATAAAAAGATATTTAACTATCTTTTGAAAATTCTAAGAAATCGGGAAGATGCAGAAGACATCCTGCAGGAAACCTTTATTGCTTTCCATAAAAAAATGAAAACTATAGATGAACCTTTTCATACTGCTTATCTCTTTAGAACAGCTCATAATAAAGCATTGAACCTGATAAAATCCAGGAAGAAAAGAGAAAAAATGACAATTCCTTTTGAAAACATGGATCATCTTAAAGATCAACACTCCGAAAAAAAAGAAAATGTAATAGTTAAAGAAGCCTTGAAAAAACTGAAACCGGAACAGACATTACTCATTGAATTACAATTCTACCAGAATATGAGCTATAAAGAAATAGCGCATGTTCTGGAAACAACGGTCTCTGCCGTGGATTCCAAACTGGTTCGCACAAAAAAAAAATTGAAAAAGATCATAGAAAAGAAAATAATAGCGCAGGAAAAAAGACAGGAATCTGTCATATACAATAGAGGTGAAAAATGAGCCGGAATGAAAAATGTAAATATTCCAAAAAAATAAATGCTTATATCGATGGTGAACTTAATGAAAAGGAATTTATTAAGGTTCGCGATCATCTGAAAAATTGTCATCTCTGTCAGAATGAACTTCGTGAAATAAACAGGTTATCGGAATTTCTTTCACAATACAAAGATGAAGATGTTCCGGAAAAGATAAATCAACGAATATTGGATGCGGTAAAAACACTTTCGGAAAGAAATTTCTTTTATAGACTTCCCGGAAAAGTGATAAAATTATCTATTGCCGCATCTGTAGTTCTGGCTTTTCTCTCCGGGATAGTTCTGAGCAATATTGCCTTTACATCTGCAAATGGTTCTACTATAGAATTCGGGCAGGAAACCCTTTTCAGTATGTATTACGAAGGAGAATAGTATGTCAAAAAAAACATTATTTGCAATAGTGATAATCTCTCTCGCTTTTAATTTAGCTTTTTTTGGAGTTTTTATTTACCGAAGGGTTTTGCTTCATGACAGACATCTCCCGGACCCGAGATTTCATCATATTCCCCCTCATTGCAGGGAAAGATTTCTGGAAGATAAAGAAAGCATACTCCCCTTAAAGATAGAATTTGAACTATCTAAAAGAAGATTTATGCGTACCCTGACGAATGAGGAATTCGATAGAGAACTTCTGGAAAAGAAACTTAAAGAGACAATAGACAGACAGGTAAGAATGGAACATGAAATGGGACAATTACTTATCAAATTGCGAAGTGAAATGACCCCTGAAGAATCTCAAGGTTTTTTTAAACCGGGAGATCGCAGGTTTAAAAAACCATTTACTAAAAAGATTAAAAAGATAAGAGGAGGATCGAAAAATGAAAAAAATAAGTAGAACTCTTTTCGTAATGCTGGCAAGCATAATTTTGATCAGTTGTACTTATCAAAAGGTTATATACGTTAAAAAAGAACCACCCAGAAAAAAAGTTGAAGTAAAAATAGAAAAGCCCTATTCGAATGCTATCTGGATTTCCGGACATTGGAAATGGCAACGTAAAAAGCATGCCCATATCTGGATTCCAGGTCGTTGGATTAAAGCTAAACACAATAGACTTTGGATATCCGGTAGTTGGGAAAAAACACGCCGTGGCTGGATATGGATAGAAGGTTATTGGAAATAAAAAAACAAGGAGGATGAGATGAAAAGAATCATTTTAACCGTAGTGGGAATCATTGCTTTGTCCGGTATTTTAATTGCATTTGACGGAGATTGCGATCACATGAAAGAAGGTGAGATGCATCATCGTGGAATGCACCAGGAAATGAAAGGTGACGATTTTGGTGGATTCGGGATGTTGTGTGAAGAACTGGAACTGACCGATGCACAAATCGATGAGTTGGAACAACTTCGCGTCGATCACAAAAAAGCAACTATTAAAATTCATTCACAAATCGCTATCTTGCATGTCGATCAAAAAAGTGCTTTCAAAGATCACAACTTTGATGCTGCAAAAAAGATCACAGCAAAGATATTCGAACTGAAAAAAAACCAGGCTATTGCACGAATCGAATACAGGGAAGCAATGTGGGGCAAACTAACATCCAAGCAACAGGAAAAAGCTGATGAGCTGATCATAAAAAGACCACATCACAATAAAATGATACAGAAAAAGAAGATGAGAAAGTAGGTTCAAATCCTATTATTAAAAAAGCAGGCAAAAAGCCTGCTTTTTTGTTTATCTGATTTTCTCTACTAAAATCTTCTTAAGATCAATATAAAAACCGATCCTTTTGGTTTGTTGTCTTCTACAAATATATCAGCATTATACTTTTCAAGAGTTTTTTTAACAATAAATAAGCCCAATCCAGAATGACCAGTATTTCCAGCTACAAAGCCTTCTTCGAATATCTTGCCTTTTATATTGTCTGGGATGCCCACTCCATAATCGGCAATTTTTATTTCGCACATTTTTCCTTTGTTAATGATAGAAATATCTATTTTCTTTGTTCCACTATGAATTACAGCATTCCCTATAATGTTATCTATAACAGAGTTGAAAGCTTCATCTGCCAAAACATGAGCTTTGCCTGTTATATTAAAAGAAAGCGAAGGATAATTTTTTACAACTTTGTTTATGATATCATTTACCTTAAAAGATTTTAAACCCCGCTGAAAGGAAATAAAAGATTCAAGGTCTCTCATTCTTTTTATTAACTGTATGCTTTTATTAATACTCCCGCTTGCTTTGTCTAATAGATCATTTTCAGGTGATTCCTTATTAAGCCTTAACGCACTTTTGGCAACAGATAAATTATTAGTAAGATCATGGCTTAATATTTTGTTGATCAATTTTCTGTGTTCCTGGTGTGCCGATAGTTCTTTCTCTGCATTTTTCTGTTTTGTTATATCTCTTCCAAAACTTACAGAACCCACAACCTTGCCATTCTTACAAATTGGAGCAGTATTAACAGATAAAGTAAAAATATCCTTTTTTTCTGCATCGTAGATCCTTACTTCATATTGATTTGAATTTCCTGCTAATGTATCTATAAAAATTTTTTGTACCATTTCCAGATCTTCTTCTAAAATAATTGGAACAAACGTTTTTCCAAATCCATCTTTTCTTTTATAACCTGTCAATTCTTCCGATCTTTTATTAAAATAGGTGAATTCACCTTTTACATTCAATGTCCAGATCATGTCATTAGAGTGTTCGATCATTGTTCTATATTTTTCTTCTGATATTTCCAGTTGTTTCTCTACCTGTTTTCTATCTGTGATATCCCTGCACATAACCAGGAGTTCTTTGGGGCTGCCCTTATCGTCCAGAAATAAATGAGTCCTCTCGTGCACCCAGAGAATAGAGCCGTCTTTTCTAACCTTTCGAAATTCCAGTTCGCTTTTTATCAGTCTCTTTTTGAAAATTTCTGAAACATTTCTTTGTGTTTCTTTCAGATCTTCTTTATAAACAACGATCCATACGGAATCGCCTATCAGTTCTTCGAGTTTGTATCCAAGATATTCAGCACCATATTTATTTACAGAACGAATAGTTCCTTCCGGAGTAACAGAAAAATACATGTCCGGAGCATAATCATAAAGATTCTGATATTTTATTTTTGTTTCATTTAATTCTTTTGTTCTCTTATCAACTTTTTCTTCAAGTTCATTCAATTTTAAATTAGCAATTTTGTTTAATTCCCACTTCTTGGTGAGAGCACATGTAAGCTGACGCACCTCAATATTATCAAAAGGTTTTTTAAGAATAATAAGTTTGTCTGTATATCCAAATTTATCGAATAGTTCTTCCCATGAATAATCTGAATATGCAGTGCAAATAACAATTTGCATTTCTGGATATATATTCCATATTTTAGAGATCGTAACTATTCCATCCCAGCCCGGAGGCATTCTTACATCGATGAAAGCTAAAGCATAGGGTTCTTTTTTCTCTATGGATTTTTCCACCAATTCCAGTCCTTCCTCTCCTTGGGATGCACAATCTATCGTATATTTTTCTAATTGTTGATCTTCTGTTTTCCCCAAAAGAGCTTCTTCTAATTTACCAAGATCGTTTTCTTCATCTTTAGAAATAAGAAGTACTTTCTTGAAATCCTGGTGGATCTGGATATTATCATCGATTATTAGAATTCTTTTTTTTTCAGGATTATTAATATCATTCATGGTCGCTCCCGTTTATTCCCATTGGTAAACTTATAATAAATTTTGCACCTTTCCCTTCACCTTCGCTCTCCGCTGTCATTTTACCTTTCATTTCTGTCATTGCCAAAGCACTGGAGTGAAGCCCGAAACCTTTGCCATCTTTTTTTGTAGAAAATCCGTAAGAAAAAATTCTATTAAGATTACTTTTTAATATTCCCATTCCGTTGTCAACTATTTCAATAACTTGATAATCTTTATCTTCTAATATGTTTATGCTTATTACTCTATTTTTCTTATCTTTTGCTTCCAGTGATTCCTTTGCATTTTTCAGCAAATTCACAAAAACCTGGATAAGTTTACCTTTTTCTATCAGGATGGGTTTCGTTTTGGAATATTTTTTTGTAATATTTATTTTATATTTGCGGAACATCTCAGAGTGCATTTTCAGGACATCGTCCATCATTTCGGAAAGTGCGATTTTCTCTACCAATCCGGAAACACCGGCATAACTCTGCTGCACTGCTATTATCTCCTCGATGTGATTGATTCCCTTATGAAGGGTGGTAAGTTCTTCCAGGGAATTATCCTGTTCTCCTTTCAAAGCTGAACCTACTTTCAATAAATAGTCGGGAAGCATCTTTCCCTTCTCATCGGAATTGATGAATTCTCCGATATTATCGGTGTGTTCTTCCATTAAGGATAAAACTTTTAGAAGATTATTTACCTTCGATGATTTTATCTTTTCCTTAAGAATTTGCGAAGAAACCTTCACGCTGTTGAGAACGTTCCCCACGTTGTGCAGAATGCCGGTTGCGATCTCTGCCATTCCGGCTCGATGAGCAGTATCCGTTAACATCTTTTGTGTTTCACGAAGTTCTTTCAAAGTCACGGAGAGCTGGTTTTTCTGTTTGGTTATCTGTGTATTTTTCCGGTTCAGTTCGGTGTTTGCGTTTTCTATTTCAGTATTCTTCTGGTTGAGAACTATATTTATTTTCTTTTTGGAACGGTAACGGGCGTAGATAACAAAAGCAAGAATAAGAACTAAAATTGAAATAACAACAAACGAATTACGAAGGTTCTGCTGTTTATTGATCTCCAGTTTCTGGATCTTGTTATCTTTCTTTAATATTTCATTCTCTTTTTCTTTTTTTTCTGTTTCATATTTGGTCTGCAT
>JAUVLE010000239.1 GCA_030595905.1 Candidatus Cloacimonadota bacterium
AGCGGATAGAATATTCGGTAAAGAAATTTCCTATGCCGGAAAGACATTCATAAAACCTGCCATGCTTGGTAACTTTAGATATGGTTCCGATATTGTGAATATTTACAGTGACAGCATTAGTGAAGGTGGAATGGGTTATCACATCGTAGATGATGAAGGAACGCCCTGTGCAACTGTGGATATTGTCAAAAACGGGATTTTGGTAAATCAGCAGACTTCGCAGGAATGTGCTGCACTTTTAGGAGTTCAACCCAGTTCCAATATGCTGGCTTCTTTCGCAGATGATATTCCGCTTATCCGCATGACCAATTTCTGTCTGGCACCCGGAAAGGGTTCTCTTGATGATCTGATCAAATCCACTGAAAATGGTTATTATATAGATTTTACAAAAACATGGAGCATCGATGATAATAGAAATAACTTCCAATTTACAACCGAGATTGGCTGGAAGATAAAAAATGGTGAGCTTAAACATATTGTAAAAGAACCCACCTACTACGGAATAACTCCCGAATTCTGGGCAGCCTGCGATGGCATCTGCGGACCGGAAGAATGGGAATTCCACGGCACGTTCCACTGTGGCAAAGGCGAACCCGGTCAGAGCATGCATCTCTCTCATGGAGTTGCTCCTGCTCGATTTAAAAATATTGTTTGCAATGTGAAGGCGTAACAATAGAACGCAGATGACGCGGATTGAGCGGATGATCACGGATAAAAAAGGAAGCAGACAGGATAACAGGATTTACAGGATGCAAGCTAATCGAGTAGTAAGGATGAAGGACGACGACTCGAAACTAATAGGCAAGTCTAATTGAATAGGAGATATATATGCAAACAGTTCAAATAATTTTTAATGGCTTAATAGTATTATTTGCTTTTGTTACAATTTTGTTTGTAGTTTTCCAGCATAAATTAGAAAAAACAAAGATAAAAATTGATACATATCCAAAAAGGTTACAAATATATGATGCAATAACAGAATACATTTCAACTGTAATCGGATCAAGTTCTCCAAATGATGAAATTCTTATGAAATTTTTTAAAGAAACCAAGCATGCAAAATTCCTTTTTAAAGAAAAGGATGAAATATCGAATTATATAAAAGAACTATGTGATCAAGGTCTTGAATTAGAATATAAAATTAAAGATTTAAAACAAATCGATCAAGGTCAAAGAATAATCAAGGATAAAAAGGAAAGAGATGAAATTATTGATAAAATTTCACAATTGCGACAATGGTTTAGAAAGCAAAACGAAATCGTAGATAGGAAGTTTTCTATATATGTTAATATTGGAAAGTAATTGAAAACATACTGTTTACTTGTTCCATAGTTGGAACTATGTGACGAGAAAGAGAAAGAGAATGAGTAGAATTAATAAAAAATATTTAATTAATTTGCATGAAGATGATATGGATCAACCAATATATCATTATATCAAATTTGATTATTTATACGAATTATTAAAGTCAAAAAAAAATACTTTAGTGAAACCGTTCAAATGGAATGATCCATTCGAAAATTTCATGTCAAATTTAAACATTCATGATACTAAAAGTAATGATTTTCCGATTACTCTATTAGCATTTCAAGATGCATTTTACGCTCAGTGCTGGACAATGAAGAAAGAATGTGATTTAATGTGGCAATCATACGTTCATCACAATGGTGTGAAGTTGGAAACAACAATCAGAAGACTTTATAATTCAATAACAGAGCAATCGCTAGCAAAGATAAAAGAAATAACAGGGAAAAATGCAGAAGTTTATATTGGAAAAGTTAAATACTTGCAGAAAAACGAATTATTAAATTCAGGTTTTTTTGATTTAAAAAAGTTGGTGTCTAAATGGCCAATAAGTGTAGATGAAATGGCAAAAACTCTTTTTGTGAAGCGAAAGGAATTCCAAAGTGAAGAAGAAATAAGAATTGTTTTAAATACTAATTGTATGAACGAGGAAAATTATCAAAAGGATAAGTTAGATATACCATTTAATGATTTAATTGATGAAATTGTAATAGCTCCAAAAATTAGTAATGATATTTTTCTTTGCTACAAGGAAGTAATTGAAAAATTGAGATTTACGGGAAAAATTAAACATTCTGACCTATATAAATTTGATGACTTTGAAGTGCAAGTTGGTGATATAATTTTATCTTCCAAGCTAATAAATTTTCCTAAATTAGGGAAATCTTAATATAATGAAAAACTTATCGTCTAAATTAAAAAGAGATAGAATGCAATACCGTAAATTATGTAAAAGCGTGAGAAACCTCACCCCAACCCTCTTGAGATCGTTTGCTTCGCAAGCCGACTCATACCTGCGAGGAGAGGGAGCTGACAGCAGGTTCTCCGATTTATCGGAGTAGCATTTAACCGAATTATTTCGGACGCATCAGAATGATACGCCCTACAGTTATTTTTTAAATCCGTTTAATCTGTGAATATCCGTGAGCAAACAATAAGGAGGAAGAAATGGAAATAAGACCGGACAAAAAATTGATCACAAAATCGTGGTTAACACTTATAACAATATCAATTCTCATTGTGCTTTTCGCATGTGCTTTGTACATAATTCCGGCATTAAAGGGTGATATAGATTTTACTGAGTTTTCTTTTTATCTGTGGATTGTTGTGCTCATCACGATCTTGTTGATGTGGATCATTTCCGCACCGATCATGATTTTATGGATCAAAAATCTATCCTACTTTATAGAAGAAGATAAGATCGTTATCAAGAAAGGAATTCTCACCAAGATCAAACAGAATATTCCTTTTAGAATGATCACAGATTTTATGCTGGAAAGAACTCTTTACGATAGATGGCTGGGAATTGGTTCGATCAAGATACAAACTGCAGGACAAACTCAGAATGCAACCGGTTATGAAGGCAAACTTGCAGGTCTTTTGAACTGGGATGAACTGCACGAGAAATTAAGATCAGATTTAAGTGAAATGAAATCTTCTTCAAAAGTAATTCCCAAGCTTTCCAAAACTGATGAGGAAATTCAGGATAAAATACTGAATGAACTAAAGAAGATCAGCAGCATTTTGGAAAAAGGGAAATAAATTTGTGATTAACTCACGGATACATACCAGCCTTCGTCAAGACTCCGACTTGGCAAGCAGATGAACATGAATAAATTAAATCTCGTTTCATATTTCCACTTGTGAAACGTTCAGCAGGTATTTTTTATAATCCGTTTAATCCGTGAATATCCGTGAGCAATAATGCTTTTAAAGAAATAAGGAGTTACAATGAGTTATTCTAAAGAGAACGAAAAGCTGGAGAAACAAGGATGGGGGATTTTCCTGATTTTCATAGGTTTGATGATAGTTGCACCCGAAAAATATTTTCCCGAAGGCTCTTTTCTTTTGGGCACAGGAATTATTTTGTTAGGATTGAATTATGTAAGACATATCAAAAAACTTCGTATTAATAAATTCACTTTGTTTATTGGTCTGGTCGCCTTTTTGTCCGGTTTGGGAAATATTCTTGGACAAGATATTGACATTTTACCAATCATCTTGATATTATGGGGTCTCAGTTTATTATTTGATTTAAGAAAATCCAAAAATAATCACCGAGAATAAAGATATAACAGAAAATATCAGGGTAAGTAATGTTCAAACCCGAAGCTAACAAATCGGTTGACACTTAAACCACAGAAAAATTATTTGAGCATCCGAAATTTATGTAAAAATATGAGGAGATAGATGATGAAAAAAGAAATTCACCCGAAGTATGACAAAGTAACCGTTACATGTTCTTGCGGTAATACTTTTGAAACTCGTTCTACCGGCAAAGGTATCACAAAAATAGATATTTGTTCAAACTGCCATCCTTTCTACACAGGAAAACAGCGATCAATAAATAAAGAAGGTAGAGTCGAGAAATTTAAGCAAAAGTATCAGAAATTTAATCAGACAGAAAAAAAATAGAGCGTTAAATACTTTCGCACCATAACTTTATTATTTGCAGTTATGGTGCTATTTTTTTAAGGATACATTTAATGGAAAAAAAGAAAATTGAAGTTGGCGGGCAAGCAGTTATCGAAGGTGTGATGATGCGCGGTCCCCA
>JAUVLE010000313.1 GCA_030595905.1 Candidatus Cloacimonadota bacterium
TATAAAAATCGAATTAAATAAAAAAGATCTGCTCAGACGGCAGATCCAACTCCTTCAGCTCTTACATCAAAATGAATGGTCAATGAGTGTATCTAACTTATTTGTATTACAATTATTGTCAAATTCTTTTTTGTGTTACAATTATTTTCAAGATTATTAAGAGGAATTCTATGTATTCAGAACAATTAACATCCCAACAACCGGCAATCGAGCTTTTAAAATCTCTCGGTTACATTTATCTTTCTCCCTCAGAAGCACAGCAGCAGAGAGGAAGCTTATTTAATGTTATTCTCTCTAATATTCTCAAACAAAAACTGATCGAACTGAATTCTTTTGAATACAAAGGCAAAAAATATAAATTCTCCGATAAAAACATCAATCAAGCTGTCAAAGATTTGGATGAACCCTTAACCGACGGATTAGTGAAGACAAATGAGAGAATTTACGATCATCTGCTTTTGGGCAGAAGTTATCAGGAAGATCTTCCTGATGGCAGCAAACGCTCCTTCGATCTGCATTACATTGACTGGCAGAATATTCAAAATAATGTTTTTCATATAACAGAAGAATTCTCTGTGGAACGAACCGTAAGTGGTCACGCTCGTCCTGATATTGTTTTGTTTGTTAATGGAATTCCTTTTGTTGTCATCGAGTGTAAAAAAGCATCTGTTTCAGTTACGGAAGGGATCAGTCAAACCGTTCGCAATCAGGGGAAAATCTGGATCCCTCAACTTTTCAAATTTGTGCAGTTTACACTTTCCATAAACAAGAATGACGGCAAATACGCCACCTGTAATTCCCGTGAGAGATACTGGTCTATCTGGCGGGAAGAAAAACAGGAATGGTTAAATAATAAAATCACTGAATTAATAACAGATCGTCAGCCGACCTTTCAGGATAGAATGTTGATCTCTATGCTTTCTCCAAAAAGATTAATGGAGTTTATTCAATTCTTTGTAATTTTTGATAAAGATGAGAAAAAAGTAGCTCGTTATCAGCAGTATTTTGCGGTAAAAGCTATAATGGAAACTATTAAAAAATCAGATATGGAAGGCAATCGTCAAGGTGGCGTGATCTGGCACACACAAGGTTCGGGAAAGTCCATTACAATGATAATGCTGGCAAAATGTCTAATTGCGGACAAAGATATTACCGATCCCAAAGTTGTTGTGGTCACAGATAGAATAAATCTGGATAAACAGATCAGGAATAATTTTGTGCATACAAGGATGAAACCTGTTCGTGCAAATTCCGGCAAACATCTTATCAATATTATCAAAACAGGTAAAAGAGAAATAATAACAACACTCGTTCATAAATTTGAATTAGCTTCTAAAAAGAAAATAGTGGATTATGGTAGAAATATTTTTGTCCTGGTGGATGAAAGTCATCGCACTCAATATGGTGAACTTCATATCAAGATGAAACTTGTTTTCCCCAATGCCTGTTATCTGGGTTTCACCGGAACGCCGTTAATGATCCGTGAGAAGCGAAATACTTTCAGAAAATTCGGCAGCACCAGACCGATCCATTCTTATACAATTGCAGATGGAGTAAGGGATAAAATCATTGTTCCGCTACTTTATGAAGGGAAAATGGTAGATCAATCTGTAAACAGAAAAGCAATCGATACACGGCTGGAAATGATCACCCGACATTTAACAGAATCACAAACAGATGAAGTCAAACAGAAATGGAGCAGGTTCGAGAAGATTGCATCAACCGTGCAAAGATTGGAATTAATCGCTTTTGATATCAACGAGCATTTTATGAAGAGTTATAAAAATACCGGCTTCAAGGCAATGCTGGCAACAAACTCAAAATATGAAGCAATTCAATATTACAAAGCATTTGAGGAATTAGGTAATTTGAATACTTTTGTGATAATCTCTCCTCCTGACCAGCGTGAAGGATATGATATTCCTGATGAAGATTCCAAAAAAATTGTTGTGGAATTCTGGAATTTAATTCTTAAGAAATACAAAACCGGTGAAGAATATGAGGAATATGTAAAAGATGAATTTGTCTATGGCGAGGAAGTTGATATATTAATTGTTGTCGATAAGCTTCTAACCGGTTTTGACGCGCCCAAAGCTTCTGTGCTGTATTTGGATAAACCTTTAAAGGAGCATAATCTTTTACAGGCAATTGCGCGGGTGAACAGGTTATCCGAAGGAAAAGATTACGGATATATTATAGATTATCGCGGACTCATCAAAGAACTCGATGAAGCAATGGAAATCTATTCAGGTGCCGGATTGGAAGAATTTGCCGGACAGGATATTAAAGATGTGCTTTATGATGTAACTAAAATTTTAAATGATATAGAGCAATACCATTCCAGCATTTGGGAATTATTTGAAGATGTGAAAAACAAGCAAGACATCGAAGAATATGAAATAATTCTCGGTGATGAAAAAATTCGGAAAAATTTTTATG